>CAISYZ010000175.1 GCA_903889895.1 uncultured Verrucomicrobia subdivision 3 bacterium
ACCGCGCCCATTTCCTTTGGCTTGGACGTGACCAAGCCGGGCAAGCTGGAAACGCGCTCCACCGGCGACGTGTTGGTGGATATTCAGTCCGGCGTCTGGCAAGAGCCAGTTCTGCGCGTCCGTTCGCTGCCGCACGACAGCGACGAGCAAAAAGCCGCTAAAAAGTTGCTGCCGTATGCGACATGGGCGGGCGTATTCGGCTACCGCGCCAATGAAAGATTGCTCCAGCACTCCGGTCAAATCGGCGTTGATCTGGATGATCTGGGCGAAGCCAAAGCCGTTAGCACAATTCAAAAAGCCGTCGCCGACAGATTTTGTCTTGCCGCATTTTGTTCAATTCGTGGTGAAGGTGTCCGGTTGCTTTTCAGAATCCCGCCTTGCTCGCCAGAGCATCACTACATTGCCTTTGAACAAACTGCCGGACACGTTCGCAACACCTACGGATGCGACGTGGACGAATCCGGCAAGGAAGTTTCCCGCCCCAGCTTCGTCAGCTTTGACCGTGGCTTGTGGTTAAATCCATCTGCCGATGTTCTACCGATAATCCTGCCTGTGTCACACAGCGGTATTGGGGGGATTACTCGCTGTGTGCCATCCCTCTATGCTGGAAAATTAGCTGTGACATCTTGGAACTGGCTTGGACGGCATTATGCAAACACCTCACCAGTGACCGGCGACATGGTAAAAACCCACAAAAACATTTTGGGGTTGGGGCTGGCAATCGCTCTTCACGCAGAGCGTATCAAAGAGAAGTTGACCGCCAGCCATATTGAATCGGCAGTTTCGGCATGGTGGCAAGAACACGAAAAGCAAGGTGTCCGCCTTCGTGGTTCACTGGATGAATACCATCGTGAGTTGCGCCAGAGCATTGAAGGAGCGCGGCGCAAAAGCTGGTTCAAGTCCGCCGCTGAAAAATGGCTACGCTGGACGCGGCACAAAGATTTTCCGCACGACGCCATGCCGCCAGAAAAGATTTTGTTCGCCATCCGCCAGCATTGCGCCGAATCCAAGAGCAATGATTTTTTCATCGGCGCGCGGGACGCTGGCCTTGTGGCTGGCGTCAGCTACCGCACGGCTGCCCGCGTCATCCGCAAACTTTGTGATGACGGCCAGCTTGAAAAAAACGGCGAACGGCGGCAACTCCGCCACGCCCAAACCTACCGGCTGAAACCATGAAAATCACCACCATCATCACATGGTTGCACCGGCTCGTCCTCGTCGCCGTCGCCATCGCCCGGAGATTATGCCCATGACCAATAGCATGACAAAATACCTGTCCAAGAAAAATAAGCGGTCATCAGCCCAAAAAGCCGCCGACCTCGCCTTTATTGAACATTGGCACATTCGCGGCGAGACCGAGACGCAACTGGCCGAGATGCTTCGCAGGGAGCGACCTTACACGCTTTCGCGGTCACAAATTCACGCCGATTTGATGAAGCTGAAAAAGCAGTGGCAGGATTCAGCGTTGATACAACGGACTGCCGCCGTTGCAAAAGAGCTTGCCGGATTACAGGAACAAGAGCACGACCTGTGGGCAGCGTGGGAAAAGTCAAAGCTGGACGCCACGACCACAACGACAGAATTTATTGGCGGTGACGAACCGAAGGACGCGCGCGGCACAAAAACGAAAGTTACGGTCGAAACGCGATGCGGTGAACCGGCTTATATGCGATTGCTTTTGGACATCCGCGCACAACGCCGGCAGTTGCTGGGATTGGATGCGCCACAGGGAATGAAATTCTTGGGTGATTCCGAACCGCGATTGAGTTTCGTTGTCCGCCATGCCCACGAAATTGAAACGCGCGCGGTGGTGGTTGAATCACCTTTCAACCCGAAAGACGTGACCGGCCCAGCGCCAAAATAACCTTGCCCGCGAAGGTGGCCAGCAGGGCGACGTGAACGGGCAGAAGGCCGCGCCAGCACCGGAACCGGCGACATGCAACGGCTGATGACAGATAGCGCCCGTGTGTTTGGGCGCGGTGATAGTTTTCATTTTGGCGATTTAATTTGGTTTGCCCAGATAAGCCTCTGAATGTTTCAAGTGTGCCTGCCAGTTGGCCGTGAATTTTGCCGCCAAGCCATTCCGTTTGCAACCAACGCCTCTTAAGCCGCACCTGCCACCTATGGACAAAATGTTTCCAATCATTCGGCGCAAGCGGCGTCCGCTCATTGTGGCTGACATGCCGCCTATTGCTGCCGGGCCGGTTCAACCAGTGGCCGCAAAGCCACTGGTTGAATCTCCGCCGGTCGCGCCTGCGCCGGAGCAACCGCAAACCACCAATGCCAAGCCCGCTCCCCAAGATGAATCGTATTAACCCGCCGATGACCGCCGGCCAACGCCGCGCATGGTTGGCGCTGGAGGAACAAAAGCGGCGGCGGGCGCGGGCGGCGGCGCCGGCCGCGCCGTCCCCGGCCATCCTGCTCGCATCGGATGGTCACGGTCATTTGACCTGGACGCTGAATTTCACCAGCCCCTATGACCAAATCAACATTTACCAATCCGCCGATGGCGTGACGTGGGGCACGAATGCTTTTGACGGTTGGGATTTGCATTCGGGTGCGCGCGATTGCAGCGGCGCTCCCGGCTATTTTCGCATCTGTGTTTGCGATGACAACGGCGTGGATGTGCCGCCTTACTCGAACGCGGTTTATTCGGACGGCTTGTAAATTTTATGTCACTCACGCTCACCAAGGAAGACGGCACCGGCAAAACGGACGCCAACAGCTATGCCGACGTGGCCGATGGCAACGCCTATCACGACGGCCATCTGTATGCGACGGCGTGGACGGGCGCGACGGATGCACAAAAAGCCGTGGCGCTGGTAATGGCGTCGCGGCTGGTTGACGCGGAATTTCAGTTCAACGGCACGCGCACGAACGCCGTGCAGGGAATGCAGTGGCCGCGTGCGCGGTGTCCCGAACCGGACGCCATCCATGTGCCTCTGCAAGTGCTGCTGCCGATTCCGTCGGACTTCGTCCGCTTTGACAGCGTGCCGAAAGCCGTTGTCCAGGCGGCGTGTGAAATGGCGCGCGAGTTGTTGATTGCGGATCGCACCGCCGCGCCCGCCGGCGAAGGGCTGAAGTATTACAACAATGCCGGCGTGCAAACTGGCTATGACAAGACGGATCGCCGGCCCGTGCTGTCGCGGGTCGCGATGGTGATGCTGGCGAAATATGGCGTGCCGATGAGCGCCACCAGCGGCATGACGAAATTGCAGCGCGTCTAAAACTCCATGAACACAAATATGAATCCGACCGAATTTATCCAGGCGATTGACCATGCCGCCGGCATGAATGACCGCTGGTTGTTTCTCGCCGCGTTCTGCCTGCTGCTCGTTGGCTGCGGCTTGGTGATTTTCTGGCTCGTCCGGCAACTGCAAAGCGTGATTGCCGACCACAAAGAATTGCGGAACGAACATCACGCCGCGCTGGAGCGCATCATCGAGAAACAAAATGAGACGGCGCTGAAGCTCGCCGTGTGTCTCGACCAGAACAGCGAGGCGCTGCGCGAATGCGCGTTTGAACTGCGCCGATTTCAAGAGGGCGCAGTGCGCCCGGTCCATTGAATTTATGAAAACGAAAAACCTGTTGATTGATGTGGTCGCCATTGCGGCGGCCGGAATAATGTTGTCTGGCTGCGCGATGGCACCGCTCAAGGGCGGTCACGCCACCACGCTAAACAAGCCGTCTGGCGGCATTGAGCAAAGCGTCGTGCAAGGCGACAACCCGGCGCAAGTGTCGCGGCAGGATCAGGAGACTGTCCGCACGAAATCTTACACCGTGCCGGCAGGCTCCCGCATGGTGGAGACGCACGTCGTCGCTGACGCGGGCGGAGCGTCCGCCACGAATGCCACGGCCCTGGTAATCAGCGCGCCGATGCCGGTGGTTGAACATGAAGAGACGCGAGCCAAGACTGAGCTTGGCGCGGCTCAAAAGGACACGGCGCGCGAATTGAGCGCGAAGCTGGCGAGCCTCAAGGGCATCGTGTGGGTCGGCGTCGTCATGTTTCTGTTCGGCCTGGCGTCCATGTTTTATCCGCCGCTGCAAGTTATCATCGGCAGCGTGACGACGAGCATCGCCATTACCGCCGGCGGCGTGGCCTTGATGGTGTTGCCTTCACTGGTGGTCGGAAACGAGCTGTTGATTTTGGGTGGCGTCGCTGCGGCGGTGGGTGTATGGTTTTTTGCACACCGACACGGGCAGTTGCGGGGTTTGGTGGATGCGGCAAAGCAAAATTCCACCGATGTTACCTGACCCTACCTGACAGCAAAACGTGTAATGATGAGTCCACACTGTTCCTAAGTCTGATTCGCAAAACATCAATTCTAGCGAACAAGGACGGCCTGAATACGATTTAGTTGCGAACATCGAAACCAGCCGGCTTACGATTCAAGTCCTGTCGCGGGCACCATATTTACATTTGCATTGATAGCAATTGCGATTGTGAATTTATCGGAAAATTAAAAAGCCCTTGCATAACATTTTGGCATAACAAATCTAAATTTGGTCAAAGCTGTTCGCGTCAGTTATTTTTTATTTTCCGTTATCCTTTTGTTTCATTCCGCCAGTTTCCAATCACCAAGTTTTTCCTCTTTTGTCAATTGGTCAATTCATGGTTAAAATAAAAGGGCACCCTGAATCAACCGAGTGCCTTTGGATGAAATCTAAAAATTACTTAGTGCCGAGGATCGCGTCTTTAGCAGCTTTGGCGACGCGGAACTTCACAACCTTCTTAGCCTTGATCTGAATCGTTTCGCCAGTCGCGGGATTGCCGGTGAAACCGATGCGTGTCGCCGACTCGCATTCATCCGCAGTTCCATGTCAGGCGCACATTTTTTGGTGTTTTGCTAGACAGGACTGAGTGATAGCGTGTTCACAAAGCTCGATTGAAAGCTGACACAAAATGAATTCAAACGATCAATCTTCGGTTTTCCATCGTCAACCTCGTCTAAACGGTGCAATTAGCGCTGCACATTGAGGCGAATACACGGTGGCAATAGAACGGACGTAATTTATAAACCGCAGTAAGACGCAGTAAGAAGATGAGCCGTGCGGGACTTGCCAGCTCCGATAGATATGATGCCGCAAATTTTCCCACTCTTCTCTCAATTGGAGCCGCGTAAATTTGGAGAACTTATTCTTTTGAAACAGCCCAGCCATGACTGGCTGGGCTGTGCAAAAGCAACCTTCCATCAGCGGCCTACCCACAGCACATCGAGGTTGCCGGGGCCGCCGCGGCCGCCGCCACCGCGTCGCTGACTGGGAGCAGCGTTCGTCACCATGGTGGCGGCCGGAGTTGGAACCGCGCCCGCCGTTGCCGGCAGGCGTTCGGTGCAGATGAGGACAATCTGGTTGTTCTTGGTGTCGAGCGAGGAGGTGCGGCAGCCGATCTTGGTTGGCACGGTCTGTTCCACCGCAAAGTCCGTGGGGCTGTTTTCCTTGATGATGGTGAGGGTGCCGTCGCTCTGGGAGCTGAAGGCTTCCATGGTGTTGGGGTTGAAGCCGCCGCCGTCCGTGCCCGTGCCGATGGGCAGGGTGGCAAGCACCTTGCCGTCAAGGGCATTGACCACGACGCAGACGTTGGGGTTGGTGCACATGGCAAAGAGCCGGTGGTTCTTCACGTCCAGACCCAGGCCGCCCGGTTCGCCGGCGCTGTCGCCAAGGTCGTATTTGGTGACGACTTGCATAGTGGCCAAATCCACCACGGCAATCTTCTTCTCATCTTCGACGTCCACATACAGTTTCCCCTGCCCGTCGCTGCGGGCTTCTTCCATGGCGCCGCCGATATCAATGGTGCCGGTGACGGTGCCGTCCTTGGGGTCGATCAGCGTGACGCTCGGAGATTCATGGCTGAAGATCAGAATCTTGCCGGTGAAGGGTTCCAGTTGGATGCCGTCGGGCCGGCCGGAAACGTCGATGGTTTTGAGCTTCTGCAGGGTCACGGTGTCGAACATGCCCACGGGGTTGCTGCTGCTAAAGCCGTGATGGCTGGCGGGGTCAACGGCCACGCCGTGCCCGCCGATATTGGTGATGCAGCCGATATATTGGTGGCGGTCGAGGTCGAACACAAAGGTGTTGCCACCGCGCGGCACATACACGCGCCGGCCGGCGTTGTCGGCATAGACATAATCGGTGCCACCGCTGCCCATGAGTTGGGTGGTGGCGAGCACCTTGTAAGGAGCAGCGGTTTGGGCGAGCGCCGGGCCGGCGAGCAGGCCGAGGCCGAGGGTGAGACTGGCGAAACGGGTGAGTTGATTCATAATTAAGCTGGGTTAGTTTGCGAGGACAGGCGACCAGACGCAAACGAAACCACGTTGGTCTCGAAATTGAGCGGACAGCGCGGTCAGCCGGTTTGACGGCGACGCCGATTTAGCGGAACATGGTGGCCGGATTTAATCCGAAACGCTATGACCACCCCCATCTCCCATCCGCGCGATCCGCTGCACGGCATCACGCTGGAGACCATCGTCAATCACCTCGTGCAAAAGCACGGCTGGGGCGAGATGGGCCGGCGCATTCCCATCCGGTGTTTTCAGTTCAATCCCTCGACGAAATCCAGCCTCACGTTTTTGCGCAAGACGCCGTGGGCGCGCAAGAAGGTGGAAGATTGGTTCATTAGCGAGCTTTGACCGGGGCGGGCCGCAGACGGCGAACGCGTCTCATTTCACATACTTGATGAGGGCGACTTTCTTGATTTTGGCCGGCGGCGCGGGATCTCCATCCGGGGTGGATTCCACAGGTTCCTTCTCGATAATGAGCACGGCATCGGCGCCCCGCTGGTGCGCGATTTTCGCGAGCACGGATTCTTCATCTTCCATGAAGGCATACCAATTGACCTTGATGCCATCGTCAATGGTGCCCAGCAGTTGGTAGGGCCGCGACGGCGCGCCCGTATCCCAAAGCTCGATGTCCTCGATGAAGCGATACGAACCGCCGGCACCGTGGCGGATTTCCGTCCCCAAATATTCCGTGACGCGGGGCGGGGTTTGACAGCCGCTGGCAACGACCGCCAGCAGGCAGAGGGCAAAAAGGGTTTTCATTTGGCGCCGCCAGCGTATCACCCGGCCGGGCTGCACGCGAGGGTGCGATGGCTTGACTGATCCCTGAATTTAATGGTGCCAGCCGCCATGCCAGCCACCGCCGCCATGCCAACCGCCACCCCAACCCCAGCCGAAGGAAAGTGTCACGGGCGGATACCAGGCATAACTCGGATAGTAGTATGGCTGGGCATAATAATAGGTCGTGGCCGGCACGGTTTGCACATACGTCACGGCTTGGGCCGGCGCGGCCTGTCCCGCGCTGGCGGAAGCAGTCGGGGCAGCAGCGCTCGAAGCCGTGCTGGTGGTGCTGGCTTTGGGTTGGTCCAACATGGTTTTAATGACGGCGTCCGACACGCCTTGCTGCCGCAGATAGATGATCTGGTCGGCGCTCAACGTATAATTGTTTCCAGTATTTTTGATGTAGGCGATGATGGTGTCGTCATTGATTTTGGCCTGCGCGAGCCGCAGGATTTCAGGCACCCCGTAGGCCAGTTGCGGTGCGGCAGCACTGACGGTGGTCGGCTGGGCCGCGCCCGGAGCGGACGCGACTTGCGCCAGCGTGGTTGAGCCGATTAAGGCCAGACCGGCTACCGCCAAGCCAGCGAGCACGTTTTGAAATTTATTTGTTTTCATATAATTATCCTTTTCAGAGAAACACCAAAACTCGGGCGAAGTTGCGGGCGGATTTCCGGGGAAACGGAAAATGGCTGGCGTGGGCGTATCTACCAACTGACCGACTCAGACACTCACTACTACTATTGCCTGCAACCGTCAACCGCACTCACGTCCACACCAGCCGAAGCAATATCATCCGGTTTCGCGAATTGTCAAATGCCAGAGTGAACGCTGGTAAACGCGGAAGTTTCGCCGATTTTTCTGGCTCGCCATTCTGTGTCAGGCATGATTTTTCCGCTTTGCATCCTATGATAATGAAAACTCGCATTCTGCTTTCGCTGGTCGCCTTGCTGCTGGCGGCAAATTCCGTTTTTGCCAGCACCAACGATTACGCCGGCACCATCTGGGCGTTTGAAGACGCTTCCCAAAATCTCGCCGCCGCCGCCGAGATCACGCCGGCGAAATATCCTGATTCCGATACAGCCACGGTCGAACAGAAAATGGTGCGCGCGTATCGCCCGGACGGCACCGCGGAAGCCCAGGATGAAACGTTCATCAAGGTGCTTACCGAAAAGGGCCGGCGCGAAAACCGCACGCTGACCTTGGGCTTCACGCTGCCGTATTCGACGGTGGACGTGGTCAAGCTGGAGGTGGTGCAGCCGGATGGGAACGTGATGCCGGTGGACGTGGCGGCAAATTCCAAGGAGAGCATCAATGACAGCCAGATGTCCATGAACATTTATGACCCGAACGACCGGGTGTTGCAGGTCAACATCCCCAAGCTCGCAATCGGCGATGTCATCCATTCCATCATCCGCCAGACGACCGAGCGCGCGTATATTCAGGATCAATACGCGGAGGAAAATGTTTTTGAAGGCAACGGCTATCTCCGCCACCTCACCTACGAAGTCCATGCCCCGGCGGAACGCCCGTTGAAATATCGCCAACTACGCGATGCGATTCCCGGCACGGTGAAATATTCGGCAGCAACCAACGCCGCCGGCGCGATCACGCATCGCTGGGAAGTGAACGACGTGCCGCGCATGTTTGACGAACCGTCCATGCCGAGTTACGAAAATGTGTTGCAGCGTTTATTTGTCAGCACGTTGACCGACTGGCCGGCGGTATCGAAATGGTATTGGGACTTGAGCCAGCCGCATCTCGAAGCCACCACGCCAGAGATGAAAAAAACTGTGTTTGAGCTGACCGCCGGAGCCACGGACGATTTGGAAAAAATCAAAGCGATTTTTTATCACGTCTCGAAGAGCATCCGCTACATGGGCCTGACGCCGGAAAAGGATCGTCCCGGCTTCGAGCCGCACGACGTGAAGCTGACCTTTGAAAAAAATTACGGCGTCTGCCGCGACAAGGCGGCCCTGCTCGTGGCCATGTTGCGCGAAGCCGGCTTGAACGCCTATCCGGTATTGATCAGCGTCGGCAGCAAACGCGATCCGGAAGTGCCCGATCCGGGCTTCAATCACGCTATCGCCTGCGTCGAGCAGTCGCCGGGCAAGTATCTGCTGATGGATCCGACCGACGAGAACACCCGCGATTTGCTGCCGTCTTACGATTGCAACCAGAGCTATCTTGTCTGCCGCCCCGAAGGCGAAAAGCTGTTAATCAGCCCAGTCCAGCCGCCGGAAAAGCATTTGATGCGCATTACAACCACCGGCGAGCTGAGCGCCGCCGGCAAGCTGGAGGCAAAATCGGAATTGTGGTTTGAAGGCGTTAACGACGACGCCTACCGGAATGCATTTGTAAAAATGAAACCGGACGACGTGCGGCGTTTTTTTGAAACGCGCCTCAAGCAAGCCGTGCCCGGTGCCAAATTAAAATCACTGAAGCTGCTGCCGGAAAACATGCTCGACATGTCCGCGCCGGTGCACGCCGATCTGGAATTTTCCGCCGATGGCATGACCGCCGCCGGCCATGGCAAAGCCATCGTCACCGTGCCGTGGATCGGCAGCGGACTGGGCGTCGTCAATTTCATCCTGCGTGACACCGGTTTGGAAAAACGCAAATACCCGCTGCAATCCGGCGCGACCTGCGGCTTGCAGGAAACCGTTTCGCTCAAGCTGGGCGATGGCTTTGCTGGGGCCGTGTCCATGCCGGATTGCACGCCGGTGACGGACGAGTGCCTGAGCCTGCACAAAAATTTTTCCTACACGAACCAAACACTGAATTGCTCCCGCGAGTTCAAACTCAAAACGGTCGAGTTCTCGCCGGCGCAGTATTTGACGCTCAAGCAGACGTTGAAGGAAATGCAATACGACGGCCGCAAGACGCCCATCATGGCGCTGGCCAAAAAAACCTCCGCGTCGCCGGCGCCCGCCAATGCCGCAATCGCCGGCGCCCCGGTCAATTCCGATGCGTTGATTTTGGAAAGCGCCAAGTCGCTCGCGGTGACCGACGCGCACGCGGCGGTCTATCGCGTGAAATACACGAAGCGCATTTTGAGTTACGAGGGCAAAAAGCGCGAGGCGGAGCTGAAACTTGAATTCAATCCCGCGTGCCAGGATGCGAAGCTGGTGCGCGCTGTCACGGTTTCACCAACTGGCCAGCGCGAGGAGGTTTCGCCAGGCGAAATCAACGTGATGGACGCGGGCTGGAATGCTTCCGCCAAGCGTTACACCGGCGGGAAAATTCTCGTCGCCAATTTGCCGGACGTGGAGATTGGCTCCACCATCGAGGTGGAATTTGCAATCACCGACAAGCCGGGCAAGCCGTATCTCGCCGGTTTTGAATCGTTTCAACTGCCCGATGCGCTGGAATACAAAACTTTCACCGTGACCGCTCCGGAAAACGTCAAGGTGCAACGGCTGGTCAGCGGGCCGGCGGGCATCATCCGCGCCCGTCGCACAAATACCGACGGCAAAAATATTTTCAGCTGGCAAGCCAGCGGCGTCCAAGCCCTGCCGGCCGAAAGCCAGCTTCCGCCGGAATGGACTTACGCGGCCACGGTCGGTTTTTTTATTGGCGACGCGAAGGACTATTACCGCGACCTGAACCGCGCGTTGCTCGCCGGCGCGCAGAAAAGCTCCCAGGCGGCAGCCCTGGCGCGGCAATTGACCGCGACGGCATCGAACCGGCTTGACGCCGTGAGAGCCATCCGCGATTTCATCGCCACCTCCATCCGGCTGGCCGGGCCGACCTTCACCGAGCTGCCGTTGAGCGAGCTTTCCGCCGCCGACACCACGCTCGCCGACGGCTATGGTCATCTGGCCGATCGCGCGATCTTATTTCACGCGATGCTTTCCGCCGCCGGCTTTCAGCCGGAATTTGTGCTAGCTTCGGAGTTGCCGCCAATCAGCGATATTGCCAGCGTGGCTGCCGCGTTTCCGCTGCCGCAAAACTTTCAATTTCCGCTGGTTCGCATTGTCGTGGATGGCCAGACGTATTACCTGAATGACACGGATCAATACGCGCAACTGGGCGTCACCGCGCACGACGGGCGGCTTGGCTTGAGCCTAGCCAGCGGTGCCGCTGTGGAAATTCACGCTGCCAAAAACTGTAGTGAACGCGCCGAGACGCATTACAACTTGTCCGTGACGGCTGACGGCCAGACGCGCGTGGGCGTGACGCGGTATTATTTCGGCACCGGCTTCGGCGAGAAAAAGCATTATTTCGCCGAACTGCCGCCGGAAGAGCGCCGCCGCTATTTTCAGGAGGCGGTTTCGCAGGTGGCCCAAGGCGCGCGCCCGGTCGGCGGGCTGACGACGCAATTTGACCGCTATCCCGGCTGCGAACAATTCACGGTGGACGTGGACAACTACGCGGTGATCGACGGAAATTATCTGTATTTCGACCTGCCGTTCCTGCCGTCGCTCTTTCCTGCCGGCGATGACCGGCGCGTGCTGCCGCTGTTTGTGGCGCAGGCGAACCGGGACATCATCCGCACGGACATCACCTTCCCGGCGGAATTTCACCGGCTGGTGATTGCGCCCCCGGCGAGAAAAATTGCCGTGCCCGGCGGCACCGCCAAAATCAGTTCAGCCATTTCGGCGGGGCGCTGTGTGATGACGGATGAACTGGTCACCACGCCCGCCATCATCAGCCCAGGCGATTATCCGAAACTGCTCAAGCTGGAATCCACCTTGCACCAGAAATCAGCTCGAGTGTTCTTGCTCGAAAAAAACTGAGGGCTGGCAGGGCAATTGACGCAAGGTAATGCGTTTCCGCTTCGCGCCGCGCCTTTGCCAGATCGGAGAACTTCCGCCTCACGCGCTTCGTGCCGGCGTAGTAGGCGACGGTATAGATGTCGCTCTGGTATTGATGCAGGTCTTGAGCTTTACCGTCCGGTAAAGGTTTCGTAAAGAATAGCGCCCGTATTCGGGTGGCGGTGGGAAATGAGATTGGTGTGGGCGTAAATCGGAATCGAAATGCTACCCATTTTGACAATCTCAAAAGGTTGGCTGGTCTTGCCACTTTTGGCTTTGGACGGGCAGTTTTCATAGAAACACTGTCCCGTCTTGTCCCGTTTTCGGAACGGGGCGGGGGGGGTAGCTCGCGGCGGTCAGACGTGTTGACGCGACCGATTTACGGGCGCAAAAAAATTTATACAAAAGGCCGCTACCCGACCGTTCAAGCCAGTATGTATTACCCGTTCTTTGTGCAGACGCGTTTCAGTCACTTGGATTTGATTAAAGGCCGCAACAAATCCTTGTTCCACCTGACTGCTGGGAATTGATTAAAAACCGCAACGCTTCTCTCTGACGAAAAAAGTCCTTTTATTTCCGCGAAAGTCCATTGTTGAATTTTCAAAATCAGGAATATTAGATGTATAAACCAAGCCAAACATTGCGTCATTGTGTGCAAATTAATGTGTGGAATTTTAATCCTTGAGTAATTTCAAACAACCTGTTTTCGGCGCCCAAAAAACCACCTTAATTTGATTACCCCCCCCCAGATATGAAAAACCAACCCAATCAATTAGAAATCCCGATGGCTTTTGTAAAAACGCGCCCGGTTCCAGAAGGTTTGGAAAAGGTTTCAGCTTTTCAGCGTAAAAACCGGCTTCGCAGGATGCCCGCAGGCGCATTTTTAACATCCCGTTAAGGTGCCAGTAGCGGGCCATTAAACCGGCGGCAAAGTCGGCAGAGCATTGTTGCTCCAATAACTCATGCCGTAGCCAGGCACGTCGGACGGGTAAAATAAATTCTCGCCGGCATTGATCGTGACCGGCGCGGGAATGCCGGCGACAAATTTCCCGGTGGAAAGATTGGCGAGGTTGTCATCGCGGCGGATGTAGCCGGTCGGACTGCGCACGGCCTGCTTTTTTACCACGACGAAAACGTCCATGTAGTTTCCAGTGACCGAGCCGCCATAAGTGTGCGAGCTCGTGGTGATGAAACCATTCATCGCGGACGGCACGGCCTCGCCATCATTCCACCCGAAGACGCCGGCACCGCCCGGCGTCGAGCTGCCGATGGCGGTCCCGTTGCCATAGCCGTCAATGGCGAACACCGGGTTGCCGTTGATGTCCCACGACACATAAAGAATGTTCGTCGTGCGCTGACCAGGATACGCAGACGCCTCTGATCCATAGCAGAAGTGGATCGGCCCGCCGGAATAATAGGACGAGCCATACGGTGCGATGGTGTAAATGCGCGCTGGATTCAGCAGGGCAATTTGATCCAGCAACTTCAGCGCGTTCGACACGGCATCCGCGTAGCTGTAGGGATCGGTGAGGGTGACAACCACTGTGCCGTTTGAGTAATTGATGGTGTTAATCGTATCGGTGGTGGTGCCATAGCTGACAAAACTTCCAACTGATAAGCTCAATGTGTTGTAGCTCGGATCGGTGGTCGTGGTGAGCTTGCCATAAATATCATAGGAGGTGATGGCCGTCGCGGTTTCACCAGTCGAGAGAGTGATCACTTCCGTATAGGTGAGGTAAACGAGCTGCGGAAATGAACTAACAAAAGCCGTGGCGAGGCGATTACTGACACCAGAACCACGGCCCGTGAGTTTTTCCATGCCCATCCAATATGGCACGAAGGCGTAGGCGGATTGAGCTTCAGAATACAAACCGCCGCAGCAACCACACTGACCAAATAGAAGCGCGCTCATGTTGGGTCATCGGGTGCCTGGTAAATGTCGGAAGTCCACGCGATCAGCGTGCGTTGCTTCAACACGCCGCCGATCTTCACGCAAACTTTTTGTTCCTGAAAATAAACCGGGTGCCAGTTGCCATCGGTGCCTTTGCATTTAGCCGGGTCAACCGTGGCCGTGGGGGCGGCGTTGGTGGGCGGCTGCCACGTTTGAATACCCGTTGTGCCGTCCGTCTTCACAATTGGATCAGTGCCAGGAACCGGCTGCACCGCCTTACTCACCACGTCCACCTCTTTGTGCGTGCCGCCGTGTTGCGTGTGCCGGGCGTGCGTTTTGCGACCGAACTGCACGTTGGTATTGCCACCGCCAATGGCACCGCCGAACAAATAGCCGAGGTCAATCGTCGTCGTGCGATAGCGCGTCGCCCGGACGGCATCAATCAAATCGAGGCCGGTGATCTTCAGCGGAGCGCCGAAGCTCACGCGGCTGGCACCCTTGTCGATGTCGCCACTAATCTGCTGGACGAGCGCGTTGACCGCACGCCAGTCCGGCGCACCATTCACGCCAGGCGTGGCCGTGAGAAAATTCAGCGAGCAGGAGCGCGTGATGTTTTGCGCCGTGCCGATGACGGCCTCGACGTTGTTGAACGAACCTTCAATCGCGAGATTCTGCCAGCTCGTCCACATCGCTTTCGCGAGGCCATTCGGCACCGGCTCGGAATATTGCGTGATGTTGGTCTGACCGCTGGTGAACGTCGTCGAGATGCCGCCGGTGTTGCAACTGACCACCGTCATCTCTTTCGTGAGCTGCTCATATTTGATGGTGCCGTTCTTGTGCGTGATCTTCGCCCAGGCCGTCACACGCACGCGCTGGCCGGCGATGTTGGGAATCCACTCGGCCCATTGGCCGTCCACCACTTCAAAGGTGCAAGCAGGGTTGTAGGCGACCGGGTTGCCCTGGGCGTCGAGTTCATTCACGGTGGCGATGTTTGGCGCGGGCCGGTTCACATCGGCTGCCGGCACGGTCGTGGCCGTCAAGATCACGACCTGCGGATTATTGCTGGCGTCCACGGCTACAGTGCCGGCGGCGAGCGACGGTTTCCAATTTAGCCAGGTGGCGAGGCTGGTGATGTCAAACGGCACGCTGGCGAAACTCGCCGACTGCGACGTGGACGTGGCCGCGAAGCCGGTGAGGTCGCAAAATAAATCAACGCCGCGAAATTTTGATTCGGTGTCTGCCGGCAGCGCGGCACCGGCCACCGCACCATTGGCGGCGTTGCCCTGGCCGAGCGCGGAATACCAGTCGGCATACGTCGCAAGATATTGGCCGGCGCTCGTGCTGTTCGTCTGATCGTAGTTGATCTTGACGTAGCTGTGCTGCCAGTCCGGGCGTTCCTTGATGCTGACCAGGTCGCGCACGGCCACGTTGGTGAGATCAATCGTCAACGGCGTGAAACTTTTTTGCTTACGGAAGTGGATCGTCGGAAACGGCGTGGTGGTGTAATCCCAATCCACCACAAAGTCCGGCTCTTTGCGGAACTGGTTCACGATGACATCCGAGCAGCGGATGCCTTTTTGAAAATCGCTGAAGGGCAGCGTGTCCGGGTCAACGGTGCCGAGGGCAATCGGAGCGCCCTGGAGGATCGCCCAATTCACGGCGTCGGCGATTTGCTGGCCAGTGGTCGCCGAATAAAAGCCCGGCCCGCCAAGCGCGCCGTTGTAGAGAATGTTCAACACAACGCGCGGCGTGGTGTAGAGCGTGGTCGTGGTCGGCGGCAACGGCTGGCCGACCGCCGGCACCGTGGTGAAGCTGGTGACGTTGTAGCGCTGCTCGTAAATCTTTTGCGCGAGATACCACCACGGATTCACCAGCCGGCCCAAATGATTCTGGCTCTCGTTGCGACCGTCGCGCGTCCACGGTTCGACCCGGCCAAAAAAAAAGCGCGTGCCGTCGGGTTTCAACAACACGAGCAAGGTGCCGAACGGCCAGAGCGTCGCCGCGTCGAGCGCCTTGCCGCCGACCGTGAACGTCAGCACGTCCGCCGCCATGTTGTTAAGATCGTAAGTCGCGGACTCAATGCCGAGCGCGGCGAGGGTGCGTGACGCACCATTCAATGAACCGTCAGGATTCAATTGCTGGATTGACCAGTCGTTGGAGGGTTGGGCGGGCATCACATTCCGTTGAGGGTGGCTTCGATCCGATCCATTCGCTGATCGGCGGCGATCAGGTTTTTCAAAACCTGCTCGTTGTAATGAAAGAGGCGGTCAAAGACGGTCTTCATAAGTTCCGGGTGTTTTTCGAGGTTCTGTAAATACGCTTCCGCCTGTTTGAGGTTCAACTGCTGGCCGCTGGCCAACTGCGCGACGCGCATGAGAAATTGTTCCTGCGCCTGATTTTGCGGGCCGGCGTCGGCAATTTTCTCGGCATCCGAAACCGCCTTCGCGGTGGATTTTTCCCGCTCACCGCGCGACTTGACACCGCCGAGTTCATGCTCGGTCTCGCGATCAAAGCCGAGCTTGTGCGCCGAGTCCTCCGCCTCCCCGGAAACTTTTTCACCCATCTTGCCCAGGTCGCCAGCCTGATTTTTTATCGCGCCAATTTCACCGGCCAATGCACTAGATATTTTTTGCTGCTCTTCCGTCAGCTTGGCGATCTGCTCGTCAATTTTGCTGGTGTCATGTGTTGAACCTAGAATGTCCTTCTGCTTCTGGAGGTCGGTAAGTTTCGCGGCATTCTCCCGAAATTGTTCCGACTCAGCTTTGGTCTTGGCGGAAACTGTCGCATCAATGGCCGCGATCTGGCCCTTGATGGTTTGCGCCATTGCGGCCTGGGCGGAGGCGATCTGATCCTTGGTGAAAGAATCCAGCGACTCGTTCATCTCCGCATACTTTGACTTCACCGCCGCCTTTTGTTCGGGCGTGGTCGCGGTGCCGAGTTCGCGATCCTCATTCGCTTTGTTCAACTCCTTCTGCCGGTCGTGCTGCTCCTTGATCACCTCAATGGTTTTCTTGAGTTGCTCCTCGTCTTTTTCAGCGGTCGTGTGCGCCTTCGGGTGCATCGCCTCATTCAGTTCCTCCACGGCCTTCAGCGCTGCGTGCGTGGATTCCTGAATCCGCTTCATTGCCTCTTCCTGGGCTTTGGCAGCGGCCTCCACACTTTCCTTATACAAATCCCAATACTCGGTTATAGCCTGAATCGTGAGCATCACTGCCAGCAACGGCAAGATGGTGGCCATCATGGATTCAAACGCGCCCTTAGCCTCAACTGCCCCAACGGCGGCCCCTTCCTCGCCAGCTTCGACGGCGTGCATCCCGCGCGACATCATGTCGAGGGACGAGCCGAGGCCGGGACAGATTTTATCCAGCTCGCGAAACGCATGATGAAGCGCCATGTGTTCCATGCGCGCCGAGGCCGCGAAGTGGCCGGCCTGTTCCGAACCCTTGCCGACATTTTTTAGACTGTCCGGCAAATGCTCCATTGAGGCCGACAAATCTTTTTCTTCCGCCGCGAGTTCACCGCTCGCATCGGTCGCGGCCTTCATCGCACCGCGAACGGTGGTCAACTGCGCGGAAAGTTTTTCAACTTCCGGCAGATTGCCGAGCGCCTTGGCCTTGCCGATGGACTGCTCCAGGGACTGTTCGAGCGATTTCGCTCCCGCCAATTCCGCTTTTGTGCGGATCAGGATGTCCAGTGTCTTTTGGTCGTCGGCCATAGGTCAATTGCTGGCGGCAGTTTCCGGCTGATGTTTTTTCCGATTTGCAAAGTCATCGATGAGCGGGTAACCCGCCTGGAGGATTTTCTTTAGCACGGAATTCTCCCACTTGAGCCGCGCCAGTTCCTTGGCGTTGCGGGCGTCGGTTTCGGCGATAGATTCATTGGGCGTCATTGAAAAATATTGGTCAGGCAAACGCCGTTGGTGTCGGCCTGCGTCCAGCCGAACGGCACTTGCGCGGCGACCGCCGTAACGGACACCAGCACCGCGAGCAGGATTGAGGTGAGGAGTGGTTTCATTAGAAATGAATCGTGGTGTTGGTTTCCCAGATTGCGTTAGTCCCATTCCAGCCAAGCACTGCGCCGGTGAATGGAGCATTGGCCGCGATGGTGTTGGCAATCGTGTTCCCTGAATCAACTGGTGAAAGAAGAAATCCAACCGCGCAGTTTGTATCAATGCTGCTGCATGAAATCGTGCCGGTCGTATAATAGTTTGTGTTGAAGAAAATTCTCCGCGCTTGAACCTGTTGCGCTGGTGAATAACCAAGGTCGCGCAGATTGACCGTTATAGTGGAAGAATACGCGCTGTTGGTTGAGGCGTTCAGAAACACTATCACCGAACGGTTGCCGGATAGGCTGCGCGCCCATACCCGTGAAAAGCCATTCGTCGAAACCTGCCAGCCTTTTGATAACTGCGAATCGTGCGCGCACATTTCAACATCCGCATTAGTAATCCACGGCATGATGCCAGCAATGCCGTTGGTCTTGTCAATAAAAGCGTTGAAGGGAACGACGCATCTAACCATTAACGCATAAGCCTGCCATGCGTTCGTGGCGAAAATCGTGTCAGTTGGAATCGCTTGAAGTTCCGGTATCTGCGGATAACTACCAGGTGGGAACGAAGCAATTTTATCAACGGCATTATCAACCGTCTGGATAAAGGTCGTGTAATCCTTGTTGGCCTCGGCAAACCCAATCTCGCCACCATCGGCATCAACTATCATCCGCTGTGCCGCCCAATCCGACTCCGCTCCGCCTGAACCAGGTGCTGTCCGCATAAGAAAACCATTGCCATTCCAACGAATTTGAATGTTGCGATTGTTTGCCCACGCCATCCGGCGGATGGCCTCAAGCTCTGACTCACCATCACGTTGCAAAGTCCGATAATTCCCGTTGCCAGTTACTGGGTCAGGCGGATAGGTGGTTGTGTCCATCGAAACGCCGTCGAAGTTGTATTTTACGATGTCATTTGTGATGTCGAAAAGATTCGGACTGGATGAGTTTTCAAGGTCGGAAATACCAATCCAGCCCCACCAAATCTTTGAAGTCGTGTTCGTATGAACCCATCTGGCAGCACCGGCTACGCCGCCAAGATTTTGCCAAACATTAGTGTCTTCCCGAGCGTAGGTGACGCCATTCGTGACCAGTGAGCCAGAGTTCCATGTGGCGTCCACCATCCATCCGTCAATGTAAGGTTCAAGACCGATAAGCTTGCAGAAATTTACCGCGTTCGTTAAAGCCGTTTCCGACATTACCGAAGTTCCGGAAGAACAATCATTGTCCCAGAAATTAAATGTAAACATCGGATAAGGGTTGACCAGTGGATGCCGGATTACTGTGCCGTTGGTCGCGGTGACGCTGCCAATGAAATTGCCGTCGGTTTTGATGTGGGGCTTGGGATTCAAATCATACCAGTTCACCGTTCCAATAGAACCAGTTCCAAAAGTGTCAATAGACCACTGATCACCGGTTTGAACATAATTTATGTTTGTGTTCAGTAAGCCTGCATAGTCTGCGCCGTTGGATAAATCGGTGTTAGTAAAAAGATACCATGTTGGATTGCCCGGCGTTGGCAGAAAATAGCTTCCAGTCAGGTTTGTGTAGCCGCCAACTGCTGGTGTCGCGTTGTAATCAATGTAGTTCAGGTTTGGGTTATAGGTGTAAATCCCATTATCCGCCGCCCGCCCAAAACCAACGACAATGATTTGATTCGGGCTGAAATCAAAACCCGTTGAAAAATTGTTCGCATCAAAGTTTTGAATGTTGATGGAGTTCGTCGTCACCCCGCCCGATGAGGAGGTGTTGGTGTTGATGCCAACGTAATTCACGCGGTTGGACGTGTAGGCAAAGTTGATTACGCCAGCGATGTAAATCGCGTTTGTCGTGTTCAATGTAATCGGCACTTGGCTCGCATCATTCGTCGCCGTTGTTACACTCGCCACCGCCACTTGACCCGCCGATTGTGCGCCATTCACCAGCGCGATCTGCGCCGCCGTCAGGTTGGTGACGGTTATTGGTGCGTAGGTGGAGTTTTGCTGCGCCCGCGTCAAAATCGGCAAATTGTCATTCGCGTTGGTCAGCGCCGAATACGCTGGGCCATTGAACGTGCCTTGCACATTGCCGCTGAAACTGCCGGAGAAAATACCGGAGAGATTCACATTCGTGCCGACGGCGTTATTGATGTTGGTTGGAACGCTGGCGTTGATCAGCGCTTGCACCTGGTTGGTCGCGTTGCCGGTGAGATTCGTGGCCGTGCCGGAAAAGTTATTCGTCACCGGCCCGCTCGAAAGATTGGCCGCGACAAAATTGGTCGGCAGCATCACCACGCCGTTGGTCGGGTTGAACAAGACCGCCGGCCAGGCGTGCAGCCGGGCGCAACCGAAAGTGAGAGCGGAGATAAGGACGAGGAGTGTTTTCATTGGGTGTTTTCTTTTACCTGGCATTCAAAGTTGAGGTTGTAGGCGTTGGTGGCGAAGGCCGCATAGATCGTGAAGCCGCTGTTGTTTTTTGAGCCAACCCACCAGGACATTCCATTCAGCGGCGCTTCCGCCGTGGTCTGATCCTGGGGAGTGAGCGACACGCTGTAATTTCCATCCGGCAGCAGCGGCGGGCTGAAGCCGATGCCGATGGATGAATACGTCGCCGGCAGCGTGGCCGTGAACGCCTTGCTCGCCGACACCGTGGAAATGATGTTGCTCACCGTGGTGATCTGCGTCTGCAAGGCGTTGCTGGTCGTGGTGATGGTCGTGCACAGCGCATTGCTCGTGGTCGTGATGGCCCCAATCTGCGTCGCCAGCGAATTGCTCACGCTGTTCAAATTGTAATTGAAGGTGACGGACAAACTGTTGCTCGTGGTGGCCACGCTGTTGCTGATGCTCGATGCCAGCGCGTTCGACACCGTGTTCAACTGCGTCAGGATGTTCGTCGAAAGAAAATTGGAGGTCGTGGTGAGCTGCGTGAGAAAATTCGTCGAGAGAAAGTTCGACGCGGTGTTGATATTTTGCGTCAGATTCGTCGTCACCCAATTGGTGTTGAAGCCGTCAGCGACGGCCAGCAAATTACTAACCGAGGCCAACGCGGCGGCGGCGTTCGTCGCCACGTTGTTGGTGCCAGCCGAGAAGGTCTGGAACGAGAGCCAGTTCGTCGGCATGGCGTTCGTCGGAATCACGCCGACAATGTTGGTGGACGGAAAATAAAAGCCCGGCAGCGCGACGCCGTTGCTGTCCGACAACATCGTGTAGCCGTCCGACTGCCCGAAGGCCGTGAGGGAGAATGCCAGGGAAACGAGGGTGAGAATTTTCTTCATAATTTTAGCTGTGTCCGTTTTGGCCGATGTCGAGCGTCCACACGCCCTGCACCGAGATCACTTGCAGGTCGCGGAACAAACCGTCCGAGCAGTAGAGTGAATAGGTCGCCTGCCCGGCACCGTTGTAGCCGGCCTGCTGAATGTCGAGCGTCCAGCGACCGTTGCCCATTTGCGAAAAGGAAACGTCGCGCGTCTTGCCGTCCGCGCACACGAGGGAAATTTTGTTGCCAACCTTGAACGTCTGGGGGAGCGTCGGCACGCCAATGGGCAGGCCGGAGTCTTTCACCTGCACCTGCGTCGCGCAGAAAACGATCTGGCGCGGCGTGGCGTCGTCGGTGAATCCGTAAATGACGAGCCAGTAATTTTGGGAGCCTTGCGGCGCTTGGAACGCATTCAGCGCCGAGGGAATGGCGAGCGACAATTGCTGATCCGAGCCAGCCTGCCAGTTGGCAAAGGTGCAGGCGTTGTTGATGGCCGCATTGTTGATGCTCTTGCTCCAGTAGATCGTGCCGTTGTGCGGACTGCCGGTGGATTGCAGCGCGACGTAAACCGTGGTGATGTGCGTGTAGTCGAGCTTGGTGCCTTCCGCTGTCGCGCCCTGGCTGAAAAACATTTGCAGCAGCAAGTCCGCGCCGGTCGGAATGACCACGGCCACGCCGGTGCCGGCGTCAATGGGCGTGCCGTTCTGCCAGTTGTTGATGTCATTGGAAAACCGAATGACGATGCCGGTGGGTTGGTTGGCCATATTAAAAAATAATTGGATGCAACGTCACGTTGCTCGAGTCATTGACCAGGTGCCGCCGGTCACGGTGTAACCGAACACGACGAGCGCGCCGGATTTGGTGACGAGTTCCACGCGCACTATCCCGCAGTAGCGCAGCCAGATTTGCTGGCCGCCCTGGGAGAACTGCAAATCGGCGACCGTGGGAACGGTGTCGGGATGCGTTCCGAAAAAAATCAAGGCGTCGCCGAGATTGTTAAACGCACGTCCCGCCGCGAACGAAAAATCATTCACGCGCGTGAGGCGGTCGAAGATGTTTGGCGCGGCGGCGTTGATCGGCTTGCTGACCTGGAGCGTGCGCGCCTGCGAAAAACGAAAGCCGTTCGTCCAGATGGAATCGGCGATGCCGCCGAGTTCCACCTGGGCGCTGGCCCCGTATGTGTAGGCGATCACGTCCATGCCAATTATTCCGCTGCGGGTTCAGTGGCCGGTGCAGCAGCCGGTGCCGGTGCAGCGCCGTTGGCTTTCACGATGGCTTCCGCCGCCGTGGCGTGATTCGTCAGACTGACGATCAACGCGTGCGCCTGGCCGGCGGCAACCACGAGCTGGCCGGTCTCCACGTCGCCCTTGGCGGTTTCGATGATGTGTTCGCCGTCCGCGACGGCTGCCTGAATTTCCGTGCGCAGGGCCGTGGCCTTGCTCACGAGGTCTTTGATGTTTAGTGCCATAGTTTTTTTTATTTGGTTATTTGGTTAACTGCGATTGAAGTGCGAGCCGCACCGGCCATCAGGCCACGCTCGCACGCGCGGTCGGAGCGCCGGAGCTGAAGGGAACGGTGGAGCGCCAGGTGAGTTCCCCGACGCGGTTGTTTTTGCGCGACCAGGCAAAACCGTCATTCTCTGCCATGAACGCGGCCTTCAGGATCACGCTGTTTGATCCGAAGGTGAGCGTGAGGTCGCCGCCGCTGGCCGAGAGCAAACTGCCGAGCGCCTGCGCCGGCAACAGCGCCGAAGCCACGTCGGCTTCAATCGGCCCGACCGGCGTGCCTTTGCAGCTCGCCTCAAAGCCCTGGACGATGGCGTCCACTTCGCCCAGGCCATCAATCATGCACGGCTCGTAATCCAAGTCCCACTTCCAATCAATCTGCGCGCCGTTCATGAAGTTGAACGCGGCGAACGAGGTGCCGGCGTTGGCCAGCGTCGCGGCCCAGGCGGCGGTGAGGATCGGCGCGCGGAAATTCGTCTTGGTGAAACTCGGCGCGGTGTAGCTGTTGCCAATCGTGTAAGTGTAGTAGCTGCCGGCCTGGTCGGGCGTGTTGCCCGGCAGCAGCAGGCCGGTGAACTCCACGTCCGCGCTCCACAATTCTTTTTCGACGGAGAGCTGGAGGTTGGCGAGCTTGGTGATCTGCGCGTTGACGACGGTGAGGCGTGAGCCGTCCTGGCCATTGATGACGAGCGCCTTGGCGGTGACGCCAAAGAGCTTGCCGCCGATGGTCGGGGCCAGCGCCGCGCTCGGCAGCACGAGCGTAAGATTTTCCCATCCGCTCCAGAGCTTGCCGGTGACGGTGACGCGGCGCTTCGTCTCGACGGAATCAAAGCGCCCTAATTCCTCGGTGCTGATCTCGCGGAGGTTTTTGACAAACTTGGCCTTCATGCCGCCGTCGCCGAAACGGAAGTTGCCAGAGTTCCAGGTTGCGTAACCTGGGCCGATGATGACGTTTGAACTGTTCATAGTTTATTTGGTGGTGGTGTTGGTTACGTTTTTTCAGGGAGCGGTGAATGTCCACACATCGCTGCCGATGGTGGTTTGTGAATTTTGCAGATACCCGGTCACGAGGATCACCGTGCCGCTGGCCACCGCGAACGGCGCGGCGTAAAGCGTGGAGGTGTTGGCCGGATAACCTGCCGGCGGCGTGTAAGGGCCGGGGAAACTGCCGTCCGTCGTGAAATAGATTTGCGCCCCGGCGGTCGCGCAGGTGATCGTGGCGTTGCCGCCGGCAAAGGTGACAATCGGCGCGGCCACTTTCGGCGGCTGATCTTGCGCGGCCCGCACCGCCAGCACGAGCTGATAACCGTAAGCGCCCTTGCGATCCTCAATCGGATCGAAGCCGTCCACAAACCAGTTGCCGCTGCCGATGGCCTGGTTGAGGTATTGATTCAGCAGGAACCAGACGATGGTGACGATCTGCTCGGCGGTGATGTTCGCGCCGTTGCTCAACACGAGCGAGATTTCGTCCTTCACCAAAATATCAATCGGCAGCTTCACGAGCATCTGCGCGCCCGGCACGTCGCTGCGGTCGTGGTCGGGATCGGCGACCGGGAGCTGGATCAGGATGCCCGCGCCGACCTTGCCGTTGCGACCGGCCATGTGCGGTGCCGTGCGCGCCGTGATGTCGAGCTTCACCTGGTGGCGCTGCGACGCGATGCTGACGGATTGCAGCAACGGCTCGGACAACAGCTTCGAGAGCGTGTGATCCTGCAACGTGTTCAGAAAATTGGTGGTGATGACGCTCATTTTAATCTGGCAATGGTTTCACCGAACGCGCGCGTGTAATCCGGCAGCCGGTCGCGGATGCCGTTCTCGGCGTAGTGCCGGCCTTCAATGCGCGAGCCGGGATGTTTCACCCGGCGGCGAAAAACGCCGTTGAAGAAAAGCGCCTTGCCATTCCTGGCTTCAATGACGTGCGGCTTCGTGGTGCCGCCGTCTTCGAGAATGCCGGCATAGACGACGTTCGAGCCGATGCTCGACACGATTCCGTCGTCACCGAAGCGCGCCTTGCTCGCGCGCAACGAGCCGCGCAGGCGATTAGATTTCACGCGCAGGCCGTCCGGCGCGGTCGGCCCGTCGCCCGGCAGGCTCATGTAATCCTTCTGGATGTGGCCGACCGTGAATTGGTTCTCGCGATCCGTCGTGCGCTGCAAGGCGGTCAACACCTGCGACGGGTCTGAAAGTTTTTTCAGATACGCCTCGGCGTCGCCGTTGAGTTCAACTTGGATTGGTTCGCTCATGTCAACTGGTAGCGTTTGTAACCTTCGAGAATGGCTTTCACTTCCGGGATGAGATCAAGGCCGGCGAGCGATTCGCTCGGCTGGCGCGTGTTGCTGCCGACCTCGGAAATCTTGTCGCCGATCTTGTCCACGGATTCCCACACCTTGCGCACCTGCATGAAGAAGGCGAACGCGAGATCGGCGGGTAGCAGAAATTTTGCCGGGTCAAGGCCGGCGGCGTTGTTGGTGATGTCTGCCGGCACCGTGTCGGGATAGCCGGCTTCGCCCGGGTCTTTTTGCGGCCACCAAAAACCGCCGTTGTAAGTCAGGCGCACCTGGATCGGATTGCGACCGAGCGTGTAGCCGAAATGGATCATGCCTTTTTCCTCGTCGGCGGCGAGCGGCTGGCCGGAAATATCCGTCCAGGCATCGGCGCGAAAATAGCGCAGCTCGACCGTGGTGAACTGCGTCACCAGCGGTCGGCGCGTGAACCAGAACGGACGGTCGCCGGTGAACACTTCCTGGATGCCCGCGCCATACATGAATTCGCGGTTGCAATAATTATCGAACGACTTGGCGACGCCGAGGCCGATGGCCGTCAGGCGCGTGTCAAAGTCGGTCGCGGAAACAAGCGCCGGTGCCAGCACGTTTTGCTTCAGTGTGATCAAATTGGAAAAGCCGACGTTCATTTTTTGAGTGGCGTTGGGCGCGTGACTTTGGGCGAGAGCAGTGAATGGTTGGGCGTGGGATGAAAGACCGCCACGGGACGCGGTTGGGGACGCGTGGTAAGTTCACGCGCTTTCACCATCCGGTCTCGTGGCGGTTGATTTAACATGGCATTAACCTTTGGTTAATTGGCAGGTGTGGCACGCACTTACGGGCCGGTGACGGACTGTTTCCGTCCGACGATCACCGACAGGTTGGTGATGGCCGAGGCGTTGGCATTGCCGACCGTGTCCAGCCTGATCCAGCCGGCCTGGAAGCCGGTCACATTAGTGCGGGTCGTGACCTGCGTGGTGCCGGCGGGCGTGACCGAGAGCGCCAGCACGCCCGTCGTCCAGTTCACCGCATCGTCACTCGCGCTCCAGCTCGTCGGCACGGCCGTGGTGCCCGCGCCGTTCAGCGCGAGGCTCAACTGGATGTCAAACGCGTTGTAGTTGCCGACCGCGAACACGCCGGGCGTGGTGACCGTCGAGTTGGTCACATACGTCGGCTGGTTCGTCCAGATGCCGCTGATGTTCGACCAGTTGGCATTCGTAAGAATCACCGAGTTGGTGACGCCGACGTTGTAACTGTTCGTGGACGAGGCCGCGATGTTGTTGGTGCCGCCGTTCAAGCCCGCCACGGCCGGATAGTCGAACGCCGAGGCGTTGAATCCGCAGGCGAGCAGGCACGCAAACAACAACAGCGCGGCGGCTTTCTTGGCCGCTGCCGGCAATTTCAAAAAGCGCTGGAGCGCCTTGAACTGCCACTCATACACCTTGATGGTGTCGCCCTTCTTCACGGCGCGGCCATCAATTTGCGTATCGTCCGAGGCGACCACTTCGGTCTGCGCCGGTTCTTTCCAATTGTCCGTGGCTTCGATCACTTCGAGCAACGCTTTCGCGTTGGCGTAGAACTTGTCGTTGGTCGGAACCTGCTTCAGTTCCACCCACAACTTTTGCCGTTCCCCCAAATTGGAGGCGATGATTTCGTTTTCAGTTTTCATTGTTCAAATAATTTTCAGTTGGTCGGTTTCGGGAGCGGCCTCGGCTTCCGGCCTTGGCCGCTCCCACAATGGTTGCTTAATTCGGCGCGGTCGTGAGAACCGCGAAGGGTTTAAGCGTGGTGCTGCCGGGCAGCGTGAGCATCTTGACGCCGGCGCGCACCAGGGCGCGGAAGGCGCGGAGGTTTTGCGGGAAGCCGATGTCGTCGCTGGTGGCGAGTTCCAAGTCGGCGCGGATCGCGACGGCCTGGCCTTCAGGATCGCCGAACACAAACGGCGTGGTGTTCGCACCGTCCGTGCTGGGCGCGACCGCCGTGGGATGGATCGGAGCGCCGAGGATGGAACCAATCGCGCCGGGATTCGGCACTTCGAGCCAGGTCTGGAAGATCGGGCGACCGTTGTTGTCGCGGATCAGCGCGGCCCGCGCAATGTTCTGGCTGTGCGCCCACCACATCGGTTTGCGGTTGAGGACCTCGGGCGACACCGTGAGCGTCGTGTTCACGAAGTCATCGAGCTTCAGCGCCGGCACCGTGGTGCGGCCCGCACCGGCGACATACGCCAGGTTGGTGTTGGCCAGCGCCGCGTTGAAGAGTCCGACGTAGCCGGCATTGGTGGTGTCCTGGTTGCCGGTGCCGATGAAGGCAGCGGTGTCCAAGCCCCAATTGCTCGAGATGATCATCTGCTTCAGCGTATAGGGCGCGAGATCCACCGTGGAGTCGGCGAGCAGCTCGCGGCTGACATACATCAGCACGGCGAGCGTGTTGATCATCAGCAGCACCTGGCTGCCG
Organism: uncultured Verrucomicrobia subdivision 3 bacterium; assembly: GCA_903889895.1. GTDB lineage: Bacteria > Verrucomicrobiota > Verrucomicrobiia > Limisphaerales > UBA11358 > UBA11358. The sequence goes on from CAISYZ010000175.1 coordinate 27,205, forward strand.
GCGAACGCGCCGCTCGTGATGGTGGAACCTTCCGCCAGCGTGGACTGCGAACCGATCCAGTAGAACTGCGGACGCGCCGTGGAGACCGGCAGCACGTTGGTGCGAGCGCCGACGCGTTGCACGCCGAGGGAGGCGTAGTCGCCGTATTCCAGCAACAGATCATAGATCGTGTTGAAGGTGTCGGTCGGCACCGTCGCCTGGCCGAGGCCGGTGTCCACGCCGGTGAGCGCCTTCAGGTTGAAGATGCCTTCTTCCACGGCTTTGGCGAACGCCTTGTCGAGCGTCTTGATGCCAGGGCCGTCTTTGCTGATGGCATTCATGTAGCGGGCCAGCGCGTTGATGTTGAACGCGAACTCCTCGTTCGCCAGGGCGCGCTGGATCGGGTTGCGGAAACTGGAACGCGCGTTGAGCGCGATCTGCTTCTGGACTTTCTCCATCGCCTGCATCGTCTTGGCAAAGTCGTTGCAGGTGTTTTTGACTTTCGTCAAATCCTCCAGCGCCGCCTTCACTTCCTTGTCCGCGCGATCCATGTCCGTCATCACCTTCTGGATGTCGGTCTGTTGCTTCTCCTGATTTTTCGTCAGGGTTTCCACGCCCTTCAGGACTTTCGTCTCGAAGCCGTTACCATCCGCGCCGTCTTTGTCGCAGAGGATGCGCACGCCGCCCATGAAGGGGAACGCCGCACACGCGACACCTTTGCCGGCCACGCCGACCGCGCCGAAAAGAATTTTCGGCGAAGCGACTCCGATCAGCGCGAGCAGGGAAATGCCGAACGTCGGCACGGCGAGGCACAAGGCCACGAGCGTCAGCATCCCCAGGCCGAGATAGCCGAGAGCGCGCTGGCGCAGCTTGTATTTGTTGAGAGCAGTTTTTTTCATAATCAGTTTTCTATGTTGGTGACGGCCATCATCCGTCAGAGTTGTTTGATGGTGAGCTGCATTTCCAACAGGAACCGTTCGCGCGCCCGCTGCCGGGCCAGCAACACATCAGCGGGATCGTCGGTGATGCTGGCGGTTTCACGTTTCGCGTGTTCTGCGGAAAATCTTTCGAGCGCGGCATCGTTCAGGATGCCGGCCTTGTAAGCCTTGGCCACGGCGTTCGGATTGGCCCCAATGACGCAGGCACTCAATTCCATCTGCTGCCATTCGAGAAACACCGCGCGCACGTCGGTGCCGGCGGCGACATTCATGTCCTTCAGCGCCGACTGGAACGCGGTCGGGTTGGAATCCCATTTCGTGACGTAGCTCACCGGCATGAAGCCGATGCTCACGGCTTTGAGGTAGCCGGCGACCGTCATTTGAAATCCCCAATGCGCCATGAGATTGTCGCCGACATCAATCGCCCACTTGACCGTTTCGATCACTTGCCGATTCACGACGCGCCAATCAATCACGGCCCCCAGGCAGCAGCCGATGGTGTCGTATTGGTGCGAGTCCACGAACGGCGCATTTTTCTGGAAGCGGTCAAAGCGCGCGCCATCGGCCTTGACGATCTCGTTGTAGCTGTCGAGCGATTCGTCGCTGGCGATGTATTCGACGATGCCGGCTTTTTCATCAATGACCTTGACGACCGGATGGATTTGACGACGGAGCATTTTCATAGGCGTGGCGGATTGATAACAGCGACCGGGATTTTGGAATTGAGATGCGCGGCCATCTCTTCGTTGCACGCGCGGCGATCCACCCGGTAAGTCAGCTTGCCGCCGGGTGTGTCGCCGGATACTTCCACTTTGCGACCGAGGCCGAGAAAGCCGGTGCGACGCACCGTCAGGCCAGGCTTCAATTTTTTGGTGAACTTTTTATTCATCGTCTTGCTCCTTGGGTTTCTGCACCGCGATCTGGATGCAATGGCAATTGATCACGTTGCCGGGCGAACCGGATTCGTCGCCGGGATACATCAGCTCCTCGCCGTCCACGACAAACGGCTCGTCCACCGGAATGGGGTTGTCGCCATATTGTTCCTCGGCGGCGGCGTGCGCTTCCCGCACGGTCGGGCCGTGGCTGCTCAACCACGATTTGTATTCGACGCCGGCGGCAGTCATTGCCTCGTGCCGGCTGAATCCGTAAGCGGCGCTGGTTTCTGTCATGGCGATCCGCCGCGCCTCGTAATTGGAAAGATTGTTGAAGACGCCGCGCACGCGGTCGGAGAGTTCGTCAGTCGTCTCGCCTTTTTCAACGCCGGATTCCAGCGCCGTCTTAAGCTGGCCGAAGGCCGTGTCGCTCACGCCGGAAATTTTGTTGTCGCGCTGGCGGATGAAGGCCGTGACTTTGGCCGGCGGCATTTTCCACGGATCGTCCTGGCCGATCTCCTCGTAGAGTTCATCGCCGGCCCGTTGCATCACCGAGCGTGCGACCGGGTCAAGTGCCTGAAGCAGCTCACGGGAAAAATGCGCCTTGTCGAAAATAACTTCGACGAGCGATTTCACTTCAAGGTGCGGGACTTTGCTGTCCTGCGTTTTGGACGTGTGCGCCGCCGTGAGTTTTTTCAGCGCGCGGGCGCGATACTCGTTGAACAGCTTGGAGACTTTGCCCTGGTATTGTTTGATGGCCGCACCGCGCAGACGCATGTGCGATTCCCAAACCTGCTTGTTTTTTCCAGCGGCCTTGTGGTGCGTGTGGCCATGCGCGCGGCAACGCAGCGCTGCCAGCATCGCCTTCACTTCCGCCGGCTGCTCGTCGCCATCCGGTTCCGGCGGATTGCCCGGCTCGTTGTTCTCTTCGCTGAAGTCGCCGGGCAACGGCGCGGGATTTACTTCGCCGGCTTCGTTGAGGACGGGCGTGACATTGATCGGCAGATAGCCGACCTCCCAACCGGGATACTGCACCATTCCGAGCGCAAGATACTCGTTGATCTCTTCCATCGGCATTCCCTGGCTCGCGAGCTTGGCGATGGAGTCCAGGCGTTCCTTGCGGACTTCCTGCATACACGGATGCTCGTCCCAATTCAAACCGGCCTCGACGCGCTCGCCGGTCAGTTTGTAGATCAACTTCTCCAGCGCGCCGCAAAACTTCGCGCCGGTCGGGATGCAGGTGTTGATCAGGAGCTGGAACATATCGCTCGCGCTGCCGATGGAATAACTGGCCTTGATGTCCGCCATGCTCGGCGGCACGCCGAACGCGATGTAAATCTCGTGGCGATTTTCCAGCCGTTGCGAAATGAACGCGGGATCAACACTCGCCAGCTCGGCGTTGTGCAACTCCACTTCGCCGCCGACCACCACGTCGCGCGACTGGCCGCGCAGCGACGCCTCGCGCCGGGCCTTGAACTCCTGGATCAGTTGGGCGCGTTGCGAGTCGGTCGGCTGGCCACCCTTCACGGAAATGATCCGGGAGGTGTCGCCATTATTCGCCATCAGGTTGCGCGAGAATTTTCCCGCGAGCCAATCCGCCTCGGCGGCGATGTGTGCGGCGCGGTAGTTGCCGAGGCCGCGAAACTCGTCATAAGGATTCCAGCCGCGCAGCCGCACGACCTGATCCGGCAAAAGTTTCAGCGTCTTGCCGCCGGGCGCAGTGAACGTCCAGGCGATGATCTCGCCATCCTCGACGGTCGGACGCATCCGGTCGGGCCGGGCGACGCGGATCGGCGCGTGCGGATTTTCAGCGGCGGTCGGGAAGGGAATGCGGATGGCATCGTCCATCACCCAAAAACATTCCTGCATATTGAGCCAGCCGATGCTCGCCTCGACAAAGTCCTGGTAAGTGAGATCGCGCACCGGCTCTTTCAGCCACGCGGAAATCTGCGGAAGGTCGAGCAACTCGTCTTCGCTGCGATAAATAATTCCCCGCGATGTGGACAATTGCTTCAGCGTCTTGCCCCGGCCCTTGCTCCGCACCTTCGTGCTGGACGGCTTGGTGAAGAGGATTTCGCAACTTGAAATGGGTTGGGAAATTTTCTGGATGGCGCTCCGCACCCAGGGCGAGTCCGCGTAAGGCGTGTAAAGCGTCTCGGCGGTGCCGTATTCCATTGAGCGGGCAAACCAGAACGCCGGCACGCCCTGGGTAAAGCCGCCGGTGCCGATGGAAGCGTCGCCCGGATCGCGCCGAACCAGGGGCATCGCACCCCGCAAAAATGGATCGTTCGCCTTCAGCGCTTCGATGGCTTGTCCGGTGATCGGCAGTTTCATCGGCAAACCTCCTTGGCGGTCACGAAATTGGCCTTGGTGAGATTCAAATGATTGCCGTCCTTGAAACGGATGCGGCCTTCCACCGGCAGAATGAAACGGTGCATCATTACCTTCTCGCCAAAAATCCTGGCAAACACGCGCGGCTGGCCGTGGAAAAAACCGAGTTGCCAGCGATGCTGGGAGAGCCGGGCAAAGTCTTCCCGGTCGCAATAAACAAACCCGGCTCCGCCAAACAGCCGGAGCGGGACGGCATCAGGCAGTTTGAGCGCAAAATTTAACGGGGCATTAACGGCCTCAGCGCGCGATATGGGCGCTTGGACGGCCAAACGGCTGGCGTGAGAGCGGGAAATTGCCCAAGCGGCCTTTGCGGGCGCTGGCGGATAGGTGGAAAAAGTGTGGTTCATACGGTTGCGCACCAAAGTTCAACGCCGCGATCCATCAGGCCGTATTCCGCCATCTCGCCGGAAACGAAAGTGTCACCATGTTTGCCGTCCGGTTGCGGCTCACATTCGTAGCGCCCGGCGTTCTTCACCGTCAGGCGCTGATCCACTTTGAAGTATTCATCGCTCGGCATCGCGTAGTGATTGTCATTGACCGCCGAGGAATAAATGTCGCCGAGCCACGTCTTGTAGTTGATGGCTTCCTTGTAACCCGCCGGCAACGGTTTGACCGAGCCGCCTTCGATCACCAGGTCAACCGGGATGAGGTCGCTCAACTCTTCCTGCACGCCCTGGCTGAAGAGCCGTTCGTTGCCGGCGGCGATGCAGAGCCGCGTGGCCGGGCCGCCAGCGGCGCGCTCACGCACCGCGCGCACCAAAGTCTTGATGCGATCCTTCTGGATGGATTCACGGCGTTCCTTCCACAGCACCACGAGGCGCTGGAACCGTTCGAGTCCGGTCTGCTCGGTCAGGCGAGTGGGATTTCTTTGATTCAGTCTGCCCCAACAAGTTTTAGCCGGCTCCGTTATGCCCGTTTCTGGTTGGCGTGAAAGGCGGGCTGATTCCGTCTGTAGAATCAACCGAATTTGCGGTGTATGTCCGCTCTTGACTTGTGCAAATGATGTCGATGAACTTTTTAGGCCGCTCCAATTGGAAGCGCAAAAAACAGGTAAACACCATGATCTTGGTGGTCCTGGCAGGTATGGGTTCCGGAATCATGGTCGCGGGATTCATCCTGTTTTATGCAATCAAGAAATGATTGTCGCCCGACGGATTTAAATCAGGAAGCCACCAAGGATTGCCATCATTTTGCAAGTGCGGCACGCTGGTTCAACCCGGAATAATTCCGCGGCACCGGCAGTGAACCGGGCCGGAAATGTTCAAAATTGAAAACAACCAAGATTATGACCATCAGATTTGCCAGCCGTTGTTCCGTTCACGGTCGCCGGCGGTTGTCGGTCTTGCTCTGGATGATTTTGGCCGCGACCAGCCTGACAGTCGTTACTGCCGCCGCCGAACCAGCGCGGCCGTTTTTGCATCCCGACCGCATCCGTTATGACAGCCGTTGCCTGACGATTGATGGCAAGGATGTCTTCATTTACAGCGGCGCGTTTCATTATTTTCGCTGCCCGAAAGAACTTTGGCGCGACCGGTTTCAAAAAATCAAGGCCGCCGGTTTCAATTGCGTCGAAACTTATGTCGCTTGGAACTGGTGCGAGCAGGCCATGCCCGCTGGCACAAATGACTTTTCCAAAGTCAGCCTCACCGACCTCGACGACTTTTTGAAAATCGCGGAGGAATTTGGTTTGTATGTTCTCGTCCGGCCCGGCCCGTATATCTGCGCCGAATGGGACACCGGCGGCTATCCGCAATGGCTGTTGACGAAAAAGCCCGCCGCGCCGTTGCGCGACAAAGGCTGGCTGCGCAGCGATGATCCGGTCTATCTCGCGTGGTGCAAGCATTGGTATGACGCCGTGTGTCCGGTGATTGCCAAACACCAGATTACGCGCAAACCCGCCGGCCAGCCGGGCGTCATCCTTGTTCAACTAGAAAACGAATATGACTACGCAAAATTTTCCGATGATGTGAAACGTAACCAAGTCAGAGCGCTCGGCGAGTTTGCGCGCGCCGACGGAATTGATGTGCCGCTATTCACCTGCTGGACGCATCCGGTGCGCGGGCAGGCCGACCCGCTGCTGCGGCAGGTGTTCGACGCGTGCAATTTTTATCCGCGCTGGAATGTGGATGAAGTCCAGAAGGGCATTGCCCAATTGCGCCGCGACCAGCCCGACGCGCCGCTGGCCACGACGGAATTGCAGGGCGGCTGGTTTTCCAAAGTGGGCGACAAATTAAGCGAGGAACAGGACGGCATCACCGGCTCGCAGATCAACAACCTCACGCTGTTCACGATTCAAAACGGCGAGACGATGTTGAATTATTACATGCTTTACGGCGGCTCAAATCTCGGCGACTGGGGCGCGCGTGAAATGACGACGAGCTACGACTACAACGCGCCCATCCGCGAATGGGGCGGCGTTGGCGACCGCTACCAGCGCGTCTGGGCGCTGGGACACATGCTTCGGGAACACGGCGCAAAGCTCGCGCGTTCCGAAGCCGTGGAGTGCGAGGTGAACGTGCCGCAGACGGATGTCTCGATCGTGCTGCGTCGCGCGCCGGATGGCAGCCGGTATTTCTTTGTCCGCACTTCGCAACACGCCGAACCGCGTGTAGGCACGGCGCGCGTGAAGGAAAAGGGTGCCGACACAAATGAAATTGTCTTTGATTACAACCTCGAACCGTTTGGTTCAAAAGTTTTTTATCTGCCGCCGGGTGTGAACGACGTGGCACAAGGCGAATGGCTGCCCAAAGCCGCGCCAGCCATCGAACGTCCGACGGATTTGCCAGCCGGCGTCACCATCACTTCTGCACAACGCCAGACTGATTATGGCCCGTCAAGCTGGACAAAAATGAAACCGGGCCAGAACCTTGCCCAACTCGGCGTTTACGACAGCCGCTTAATTTTTTATCAGGCAAAAATTTCCAGCGCCACTCGGACAAACCTTATGGTTGAATACCCAGAGAACGACGCGGTGCTGGCTACCATCAACGGCAAATCCACTGCGCGCATCGGCGGCACGGCGAGCAGTTCCGTTTTTGATTTGCCCGCCGGTTCCAGCGCGGTGCTGTTGCTCTACGAAAATCGCGGCCACGACAACGGCGGCGGCATGGAGCGGCCCGCCGGAATTTTCTCGGCGCAAGTGGTGCGCGCGGCGCAAGTTGAGGGCAAACCAATCGGCGGCTGGCGGATGCGCGAGGTGGACAACACCAGCAAAAAACGCCCGGAAATAAAGGCCGATTTCGATGACGCCAGCTGGACGCCGGTGGCCGCGGACGATTTGAGTGCGAAGCAGTTGACGCCAGGAAAAATTGCCGTGTTCCGCGCCAATCTCGAATTGTCGGCAGACGATTTGCGCGACGGCAAATGGGATTTGAACTTTGGCCGGATTGACGACGCGGGCTGGGTTTATGTGAATGGGAAAAGTGTCGGTCGCACGACGGATTGGGAACAGCCGTATTCCTTCGACGTGACAAGGCAATTTCATCCGGGCAAAAATGTCATCGCGGTCATCGTGCGCAACGACGGCGGCGGCGGCGGATTGGGATTGCCCAGCTTCGGGCGCGAACTGGAAGGCGAACCGGTGGAATTGGAATCGTTTGGCAGTCCCGCCGGCATGGAGAAACAATGGTGGACAACGGATTTTGATGACCAGAGTTGGGAAACGGTGGCGGTGGGTTCGGCTGGGACAGCGACGAATTCTTTGCTGACATGGTATCGCATAAAATTTTATCTACCGTCGCCAAAGCCAGGCGTGTGGGTGCCGTGGCATCTGCGGCTGAACGCGACCGGAAACGGCTTTCTCTATCTCAACGGCCACGCGCTGGGCCGCTACTGGCAGGCTGGACCGCAGCGCGATTTTTTCCTGCCGGAATGCTGGCTAAACTTTGGCATCGGCCAGAGCAACGTTGTGACGTTGAGCCTGCGCCCAGTTGACAAAGGCGTGGCGATTCAATCCGCCGTCGTGGAGCCTTACGCCGGTTTTTCCGAACGGCGTTAGTTGGTCTTAAGCGCTTGTGGGCTCGCCTGACGAAAAAGGTCTTTTTATTTCTGCAAAAGTCCATTGTTGGCACGGGCCGGTGGCGGTAGAGATTACAGATAATAACCATTTTGCCAAAATTCTGCTGCCGTGTCCTTCTTGAAAGGCTGCAAGGCAATGAATTTCCTTGCCGATGTTTGGTGATGCGACTCGCGGGTATTCTTTTGATTTGCGGCGTGTTGGGGCTTCTTTCTGTCGCCTCTGCGACAGCGGCGACGCCGATATTTCAACAAACGGGAAGCGTGCTCGTGATGTCCAATGCCAACGTGCGGGTGGAATACAATCTGGCTACCGGCACGGCGGATTTTTTTTGGCAGAACGCAAAAAAAATCTCCGCGTTCTACGGCGGTGTCACTTTGAGCACCGGCTTTGTCGCCAGCACCAATTACAACAGTCGCAGTTGGGCGATGACCGGCACGAACCAAGTCGTCGTCATCAACACCGGCTCCAGCCTGCCGGTGATGAAGCAGTATTTTACCTTCGACCAGAGCGACAGTTTCCTTGCGCGCGTGGACATGGCTGGCACCGGCTTGAGCGCGAACTGGATGTCGCCGCTGATTATGAACACGACGGGCGGTGTGGACATCGGCAGTTACAACGACAACCGCGCGCTGTTCGTGCCTTTCGATAACGACCACTTTGTCTCCTATAATTCCGAAGGAATGAACGGCTCGGACACCGGCAACGAAACGGGCGCGTTTTACGACAACACCACGCGCAACGGTCTCGTCGTCGGCTCGGTGACGCACGACACTTGGAAGACCGGCGTTTATTGGTCCGGTTCAAACAACAAGCTCGACAAGCTGAGTGTTTTTGGCGGCGTCACCTCGCATTGGACGTGGGACGTGATGCCGCACGGTTCGGTGGCAGGCAGTGTCATTTCATCGCCGACTATTTTTGTGGGCTTCGGTAGCGACTGGCGGATGACGATGGAAAATTTTGCGGATGAGAACACGCTCTTTGTTCCCAAACTCGCGTGGACGAACGGCGTGCCCTTCGGCTGGAACAGTTGGGGCGTTACCAATTATCAAAGCCACATCAGCTACGCGAGTGCCGTCGCTGTTTCAGATTCCATCCACACCAACTTGCAGCAATACGGTTTTACCAACAACGGCACGGTCTATGTGAACCTCGATTCGTATTGGAACAACTTGAGCGATTCGCAACTGCAAAGTTTCACCGCTCATTGCCACACCAACGGACAGAAGGCCGGCGTCTATTGGGGGCCGTTTGTTTTTTGGGGCAACGCCAACGACGCCACGAACTATTTCGCGCCGTATCCTTCCGGCGATCCGCTCAACCCCAACTGGGTCTATCGCTATAGTCAGATTTTGCTGCGCGATATGAACGGAAATTTCATCGCCAACGACGGCGCGCTGGCCGTTGACCCGACGCATCCGGGCACGCTGGCGATGATTGATTATTATGCGGCTTACTACACCAGCCTCGGATTCGATTATGTGAAGCTGGATTTTCTGTCGCACGGCTCGCTGGAAGGCGTGCATTACGACACGAACATCACGACGGGCATTCAGGCTTACAACCTTGGAATGCAGCGCATTCTCACCAATCTGGCCGGAAAAATGTTCCTCAGCGAATCCATCGCGCCGATTTTTCCATATCAATACGGCCACAGCCGTCGCATCGCCTGCGACGCGCAGCAATCGAAAATTAGCAACACCGCCTACACGATGAACGCCGTTTCTCTCGGTTGGTGGATCAGCGGACGGCTGTATCAATTCAACGATCCCGACCTGCTGGTTTTTGACAACGGCCCGAACAGCAATGAAGTCCAAAGCCGCCTCATCAACGGCGCTGTCACCGGAGTTTATTTGAACGGCAGCATCCTGACGAATGCCGCCAGCATCAGCCTCGCGCAGACTTGCCTGACCAACGCCGCCATCAACGCCGTCGCCCGCACCGGCAAGACTTTCCGGCCCGTGGACGGCGCAAACGGCACCGGCGCGGCGGATGTTTTGTCGCAGCAGGACGGCAAGAACTGGAACATCGCCGTGTTCAATTACAATTCGAGTTCCGCCAGCCAGACCGTGAATTTGAACAGCGCCGGTTTGCCGGCCGGAATTTTTGTCGCGACGAATTTGTGGGACGGCACGACTGCGACCGTTTCAAATTCCTTGAGCGTGAGCTTGAATTCTAAGCAGGCGAAATTGTTCCGGTTAGCGCTCGTTAGCCCGCCGCCCGCGTCAAAATTTGTGATGACCGCTCTGTCGGGCAGAAACAACCTTGCGTTCAGCGGCAGCAATGGCGTGCCCGGCTGGACTTATCAGGTGCTGGCTTCCACGAACCTCGCGCTGCCTGTCTCGCAATGGCCGGTCGTCGCCACGAACACCTTTGACGTCGGCGGCGATTTCAATTTTACGAACCTCAATTGGACTAATTTGCCGCAACAATACTTTTTACTGCGGGTGCCCTGAAGCTGCGGCTTTGTGTCGGCCAACCAATCAAGAAGGCAGGCGGTCGGCAGCGTCGTTGGTGCGCGACATGGCGCGGAACTTGGCCGGCGTCACGCCGATTTTTTTCTTGAAGATGCGGCCAAGATATTCGGTGTGTTCGAGACCGATTTTTTCTGCGATTTGGTCCAGCGAGAAGTCGGATTCGGCGAGCAATTGTTTGGCGCGGTTCAGGCGGACGCGGAGAATCTCATACTTTGGCGAATGCCCCATGATGCTGATGAAGCGACGCTCCAGCGTGCTGCGCGAGAGCGGCACGGCGCGGAGCACGTCGCCCACGTCCACGCCCTCGCAGGCGTGCTCGCGGATGAACCGCGCGGCCATCGCGATGTGCCGGTCTTCAATCGCGAGCACTTCGGTGGAGCGGCGCGTGATGACGCCGATGGGATTGATCAACACTTCATGCTGCTTCGGTTTTTTTCCGGCCATCATCAAATCAAGCAGCCCGGCGGCTTCGTAACCGATGCGTTCCGTGTTTGGCACGACGCTCGACAACGGCGGGTCGGACAGATCGCACAGCGTCACGTCGTTGTCCGCGCCGATAACCGCGACCTCATCCGGCACGGCGATGCCGACCGCGCGACAGGCATTGAGCACTTGCTGTCCGCGCATATCATTGCACGCCATCAAGCCGACCGGCTTGGGCAATGCCTTCAGCCAGTGCGCGACGAGATCGTTGTCGGTCAGGCCCTCGTCCTCAGATTTGGCCGCGCTGTTTCTGGCGGGTGTTTGGGCTTCGTCAAAAACGTGGCAGCGCAAACCGGATTCCGTGACGTATTTAACAAAACTGTCGCGACGTTCATCCGAATAATCCGCGCCGTTGAAACCGCAAAAAGCGAAGTGACGAAAACCGCGCTCCTTCAAATGTTCAAACGCCGCGTGCGAAACAGCGGGGTTGTTGGTGATGACGTAAGGCGTTTTCGGCGTGGGAATGATGTGGCGCAGATACACGACCGGCACGCGCAGCCGCTCGATGATGCCGACCATCGCGTCGTTGTCGAGCCGCGCGATGATGCCCTCGCCGCGCCATTTCGCGAGCCACGTCGGGATGTCGTAAAAACTATGCTCCTGAAAAAAAATGGACCAGTGACCGTGCTGGCGGATGTATTTCGCCACGCCCGCCAGCGTGCCGCGTCCGTAGGCGCGCGAAGATTCGACGAGCAGGGCGACGCGCGGATACTTGGGGGTGGCGGTAAATTTCTTCATCGGCGTGGAATGCAAATAAACTTGTCACAACCAATAAAAGATTCAAGAAAATGCCGTTGCGCGCGGCAGAAATAAAAGATAAATCTGCGAAAGATTTGGCAATTCTTCCGCGCGAACTATAAAAATCATCCCGATGCAACAACTCCACCTCGGCTTGCTCGACTACGCCATCCTGCTGACATATTTCGTCAGCGTGCTGGCGCTGGGTTGGTGGCTCAAGCGGCGGATGAAACGGAGCGATGACTTTCTTTTGTCCGGCCGCTCGCTGCCGGCGTGGGTAACAGGTTTGGCGTTTCTCTCGGCCAATCTTGGCGCGCTCGAAGTCATCGGCATGGCGGCGTCCGGTGCGAAATACGGCCTGATGACCTGCCACTTCTACTGGATCGGCGCGATTCCGGCGATGGTGTTTCTGTCGGTTTTCATGATGCCGTTTTATTACGGTTCAAAGGCGCGTTCCGTGCCGGAGTATTTGAAATTTCGTTTCGATGAAAAAACGCGCGCGTTCAACGCGGCTTCCTTCGCGGTGAAAACAATTTTGTCCTCCGGCATTTCACTGCACGTCATGGCAAAACTTTTCGAGACGCTCGTGGGCTGGAATTATCACGTCTGCATCGCGGTTTCGGCGGCCATCGTGCTGGCGTATGTTTTGCTCGGCGGTCTGACGGCGGCGATTTACAACGAGGTGTTTCAGTTCGCGATGATTCTGGTGGGCTTCGCGCCGCTCGCGTTTATCGCGCTGCGCGATGTCGGCGGCTGGGACGGCTTGCGGCAAAAACTGGACGTCGTCGCGGCGAACCAACATTTCGCGCCGGGAACATGGAGCGAACTGTGGCGTCACACCGGCAGTCCGTCAGAAAACCCAATGGGCATCGGCTGGTTCGGCATGGTCATGGGTTTGGGATTCGTGCTGTCGTTCGGTTATTGGTGCGTGGATTTTTCCGTCATCCAGCGTGCAATGGCCGCGCGTTCGATGTCCGCCGCGCGCCGCACACCGTTAATCGCGGCGTTTCCCAAATTGATTTTCCCGGCGCTGATCATTTTGCCCGGACTCATCGCCATCGCCTTGAACTCCGGCGGCGGAAAATTTCTGCCGCAGGCCGCCGACGGTCAGCCGGATTACAACATGGCGATCCCGATGATGCTGAAACATTATTATTCCACCGGCCTGCTCGGCATTGGCTTCACCGCGCTGATGGCCTCGTTCATGTCCGGCTTGGCTGGCAACGTGACGGCCTTCAATACGGTCTGGACTTACGACATTTATCAAAGCTACATCGCGCGCAATCGCACCGATCGACACTATCTTTGGGTTGGTCGCGCGGCGACCGTGTGCGGAATTTTGTTGAGCATGGTGGCGGCGTATCTCGCGTCGCGCTACGACAACATCATGGACTTGATCCAGCTCGTCGCGGGCTTCGTGAACGCGCCGCTGTTCGCCACTTTTCTGCTCGGAATGTTTTGGAAACGCGCGACCGGCCACGGCGCGTTCGCCGGGCTGGTCGGCGGCACGATTGGCGCGGCGCTGCTGCACGGGCTTTCGCTCGCCGAGGGCGCGACCGCTGGAATCAAAGGCGGCTGGCTCGCCTCGCCGCTGCATTTTCACAGGGCGATGGGACAAAACTTTTGCATCGCAACCGTTTCATGGACGTGCTGCTTCGTGCTGACAATTTTAATTTCGCTGGCCACTCACCGGAGCAAAAGCGATTCGGAACTCACCGGACTGGTTTACTCGCTCACGCCAAAATTACAAACTGGCCGCGAATCCTGGTATCTCCGTCCAGCCGTCATCGGCGGCATCGTCCTTGTTTTGGCACTGATTTTGAATTTCAATTTCCGCTGAATTCACGGCGCAAAAAACAGCTTCAACCGCTGCCCAAAAAGTCCTTTTAATTTCCGCAAAAGTCCATTGAGGGTTCGCGCCTGCGAACGTAAATAGTAGTGATAGCTTTTGTGCGAAAGTCATTTTTATCTTTCTGGCGTTTTAGAATCGTGGTCGCCACCTTCGGGTTGTTGCTGCTTTTCGGGCTGATTTTACAGGCCGTTGCCGCCGATGACGCGCGGCGTATCCGCATCGCCACCGCGCATTCCGCGCTGACGCTGCTCGTCGGCGAGGATGGCCGTGTCTATGAACTCGGCTACGGCAGCGTGAACAAAAATGGTTTTTCCCACGAACGCACGCCCGCGCGCGAACAGGAATTTTATCCGCAAGCCGGCGACGGTTTTGTGCTCGAACCTGCGTTGCAAGCGACGCACGCGGACGGAAATGTTTCCACCGATTTGATTTATTTGCGGCATAAAGCGCAAGTCGTGACCACAAACATTTCGCTCACGCGCATCGAGTTGAAAGATCCGGCGTATCAATTTTTTGTCACGCTTTGTCTCAAGGCTTACGCGAGCGAAGACGTCATTGAGCAGTGGACCGAAATCCGCAATGGCGAAAATGGCGCGGTGACGCTCGACCGTTTTGCCTCGTCCGCGCCGCTGCTGCACGCAAAGGAATACTGGCTTACGCAGTTTCAGGGCGACTACCGGCGCGAGGCGACGCTCTCGGAAGAAAAACTTACGCCGGGAACAAAAGTTCTCGATTCCAAAATCGGCACGCGCGCAACGCGCTACCGCATCCCGTCGTTTATTTTGTCGTTGAACGGCCCGGCGCAGGAAGATTCCGGCGAAGTCTTTGGTGGCTCGCTCGCATGGCCGGGCAGTTTTCAAATGGCCTTCGACGTGGACTGGAATAATCATCTGCGTGCGCTGTGTGGCATCAATCCGTTCGGCGAGGAATATCATCTCAAGCCCGGCGAAACTTTTACCACGCCCGCGATGTTGTGGACGTGGAGCAATGAAGGCAAAGGGCAGGTGAGCCGCAATTTCCATCGCTGGGCGCGCAGTTACGGAATTCGCGATGGCGACACGCCGCGCCCGGTTTTGCTGAACAATTGGGAGGCAACTGAATTTAATTTCAACGAAAAAATAATCGTGTCGTTGTTCGACGGCGCGAAGGAATTGGGCGCAGATTTATTTTTATTGGACGACGGCTGGTTTGGCAACGCACACGCGCGCACGAATGACGCCGCCGGCCTCGGCGACTGGCAGGTGAACACGAACCGTCTGCCGCACGGACTTTCCTATCTCGCCGCGCAGGCGAATCAGCGCGGCATCCGCTTCGGCATCTGGCTTGAACCCGAAATGGTTGACCCGGCCAGCGACCTTTACGAATTGCATCCCGAATGGGCAATCGGCCAGCCACATCGCGCGCCTGATTTGTTCCGCAACCAGCTTGGCCTCGACTTGAGCCGTCCCGCCGTGCGCGATTTTGTGTGGCAGTCCATTGACGACACACTCAAACCAAATCCTGGCATCACCTATTTGAAATGGGACGCGAATCGCTATGTCACGCAACCGGGTTCGACTTATTTACCAGCGGGCGAGCAATCGCACTTGCTGGTTGATTACAATTTTGCTTTGTTGAACATCATGTCCCAGCTCGCGAAAAATTATCCGCAAGTCACCGCCATGCTTTGTTCCGGCGGCGGCGGCCGCGTGGATTACGGCGCGTTGAAATACTTCCACACGTTCTGGCCGAGCGACAATACCGACCCGCGCGACCGCGTTTTTATCCAATGGGGTTTTAGTCATTTTTTTCCGGCGATAACCATGTCCGACCACGTTACAAAAATGGGCAACCGTCCGCTCAAGTTTGCGCTCGATGTCGCGATGAGCGGCACGTTGGGCATGGATTTAGATGTGAGTAAACTTTCTGCCGATGAGCGCGCGACAGTTGCAGCAGGTATCGCGCTCTACAAAAACGAACTGTGCGACATGACTTTGCGCGGCAATCTTTACCGCTTGGAATCGCCTTACGACCATCCGCGTGCCGCGCTGGATTTTGTCGCGTCAGACGGTTCGCGCGCCGTGCTGTTTGTTTATCAACTTCAAGACGCGGCGAACAAAACGGTGAAACTGCGCGGGCTTGATCCGCAGATGCGTTATCGCATTGACGAAGTGAACTTGCCTGCTGGCGAAAAATCAAAACTCGCCGCGAATGGCCAAACTATTGACGGCGCGACCTTGATGCGCGATGGTCTCGTGCCGCCCTGCCAGAAGGAATTTGAAAGTTCAGTCATCGAACTGGCCGGCGAAAAATAAAAATGTCTTCTGCCGCCAAAAATGCGTTTCGTTGTTTTTTATCTTGGCGCGGCATCGGCCTGTTTTTTATCTTGGCGTTTAAAGTCGCGTTTTCGCAGACAAATAATATTTCCGTCATGGAGGTGGGCAAATGGCGCGTCGAATACAATCTAACGAACGGCGTCGCGGACATTTTTTGCGACGGTAAAATTCTGATTCCGCGCGCCTATGCCGTGGTGAAACTGCCGGAAACGGTGACGAGCATGGATTACCAATCTCACAAATTTTCGCAGCGACAAATTTCTGACGGTTTTGGAAGCGGCGTAGAATTCACCGTCGAATCCGCCAATGGTGACGAGGATAAAATGATTCAGACCTTCTGGCTGTATGACAAATTGGATTACATTTTGGCTGATGTAAAAGTCCAGCGAAAATCCGGCGCGAGTTCCAATTTCATGTCGCCGCTTACTTCGCAGTCGCCGGTGAATTTTCCTTCTGACGGCAACAATCGCGCGCTGGTCGTGCCGTTCGACAACGACAAATGGGTTCGCTACAACGCCGTTCCGTTCGGCACGAATCTCACGAGCCACGAAGTCGCCGCGTTTTACAATAACGCAAGCCGGCAAGGTTTGATAATCGGCTCGATTGAACACGACATTTGGAAAACAGGAATAAAATCAACATCGGTTTCCAACGCCATCACCGACTTGCAAATTTTTGGCGGCCTCGCTTCCGACGAAACGCGCGATGTGCTGCCGCACGGAAAAATCAGCGGTGAAATCATCGAGTCGCCGAAGGTTTTCATTGGCAGTTTTTCGGATTGGCGAAATGGTCTGGAAACTGTTGCGCGTGCAAATGCCCTCGTCGCACCCGCGCGCGTGTGGACGAATGGTGTTCCATTTGGTTGGAATAGCTGGGGAAAATTGCAGCACAAAATTTCTTTTGACAAGGCATTCCAAGTTTCCGATTTCATCGCAAGGGAATTGCAGACGAATCATTTTGAAAATCACGGCGTGGTTTACGTTGGACTGGATTCCGGTTGGACGCGGCTGAATGCGGCGCAGCTGAAGGCGTTTGTGGATCACTGTCACGCGAACGGACAGGAAGCGGGAGTTTATTTTACGCCGTTCGCTGCGTGGCATCAGGCGGATGACGCGGTGGTCGAAGGCACTGATTACAAATATCGTGACATCTATCTTTACGCGAATGGGCAGAAACAAATGCTTGACGGTGGCGTGGCGCTTGACCCGACGCACCCTGGCACGCGGCAGCGCATTGAATACATTGCAGCGCAATTCAAGCAGGCGGGTTTCAAATATGTGAAGCTGGATTTTTTGACTCATGGATCGCTGGAGGCGGACAAACATTTTGACCCGCAGGTGACGACGGGAATTCAGGCTTACAACAACGGGATCACTGCTGTCCGGTTTAGAAACCCAGTAAACATTGATGGTTTTCGGTGTCTGGCGGTTGTGTGGTGGGTGGAAGTTGAGCAAGCGCCTGTGAAATGGGCATTTTCTCAAAGAGCGTGAGGCTCAAAATCTGTAAAAT
>CAISYZ010000176.1 GCA_903889895.1 uncultured Verrucomicrobia subdivision 3 bacterium
ATTTTACAGATTTTGAGCCTCACGCTCTTTGAGAAAATGCCCATTTCACAGGCGCTTGCTCAACTTCCACCCACCACACAACCGCCAG
Organism: uncultured Verrucomicrobia subdivision 3 bacterium; assembly: GCA_903889895.1. GTDB lineage: Bacteria > Verrucomicrobiota > Verrucomicrobiia > Limisphaerales > UBA11358 > UBA11358. Next base: position 89 of record CAISYZ010000176.1, read on the forward strand.
ACACCGAAAACCATCAATGTTTACTGGGTTTCTAAACCGGACAGCAGTGATCCAAAATATAAAACCATTCCTGCGTGAGCCACAGCTTCGCCTTTGGGGGCAGCGTCAAACCTTGTTCGCTGGCAATGAGTTTGAGCAGGGACTTGGTGGTCAGCGTAAAACTGTTCGTGTCCGGGTTGGGGTTGTTGAAAAGTGGGGTGGGCTGGATTTGACAAATCAGGTCAACATTGATTGCACCATAGACCGGCACCAGTTGCGCCGGAGCGGAAATGGCGAATCGCCCCAAAACAGCAAGCAAAAGGCAATTTAAGAAAAGCTTCACCGTTTAATCGCCGAGGCAGGTGCCCACGGAGCGGGCGGTCCGCACCCAACTGTGATCCACCGGCACAATCTTGCGTTTGCCGGCGACCTTCTCAAGCGGCACCGCTTCGGTGCCATCGCCCCGCGCCGCAACCATGACGCCAAACACGCCCTTTTCGATGAGGTCGGCGGCGGCGCTGCCCAGCCGGGTGGCGAGAATGCGGTCGGCCGCGCTCGGGGTGCCGCCGCGCTGGACGTAGCCGAGAATGGTCACACGGGATTCGAGGTGCGTCAGTTCCTCCAGTTGCTTGGCCAGGCGAATGGTGTTGCCCTGATGGCGCACGTCGAGGGCGGCGAGTTCGGTCTTGGCCTCCTTCTTGTCGTGAATGGATTTCGCGCGCTCGAGCTTTTTCTCGGCGGCGGCGAAAGTGCGGTGGTCGTCGCGGCTCATGGCGCCTTCGGCAACGGCGACGATGCTGAAATTGGTGCCCCGGCGGGAACGGCGCTTGATGGCTTCGGCAATTTTTTCCACGTCGTAGGGAATTTCGGGAAGGAGAATGACATCCGCCCCGCCCGCGATGCCCGCGCCGAGCGTGAGCCAGCCGGCGCGATGGCCCATGACTTCCGCGACGATGATGCGGTGATGGCTGTGCGCAGTGCTGTGGAGGCGGTCAATGGTTTCGGTGGCGATGTCGAGCGCGGTGGCAAAGCCGAAGGTGGCGTCGGTCATGGCCACGTCGTTGTCAATGGTCTTGGGCAGGGTGATGACATTGAGGCCGGCTTGTTTGAGGCGCAGGGCGTTCTTGGCGGTGCCGCCGCCGCCGAGGCAGACCACGCAGTCGAGGCCCCATTCGAGATAGTTCTCCTTGATGACGTCGGTCATGTCCTTCGTGCGGCCGTCAATGACCATGCGGTGCGGCTTGTCGCGCGAGGTGCCGAGGATGGTGCCGCCGACGGTGAGGATGCCGGCGAGGGTGGACTTGTCGAGCTTGAGGCGGCGGTTCTCGACGAGGCCGCGGAAGCCGTCGCGAAAGCCGATGATCTCGATGCCGTGGTTAAGCGCCGTTTTGCCGACGCCGCGGATGGCGGCGTTGAGGCCGGGGCTGTCGCCCCCGGCGGTGAGGATGCCGATGCGTTGGATTTTTTTGCCCATGCCGGAACTATTTGAAACTGCCGGGGAAATTTGTCGAGCAGAAGTTTGAAAAATCTTTCATCGGGGGAAATGGTCGGAGCGACAGGATTCGAAATTGAGGCACGTTTCGGCGTGTTTGCGCGAATCGTGACGCTACCCGCATGGCTGTTGCAGAAAATGACGAACCGGTTTTTTCTCGAAATGCACTGAAAAGCAAGGTCGCGCCACTTTTGTGTCATCATCTGTCATCAAAACCGGCCCTCACGCGGCCTTTTCAGGTTTATCCCCTGCCGCATTTGCCGCATCCACCAGCCCGCGCAACTGGCCGTGCCGGTGTGCAAAAAACCATACACCCACCGCCGCAGCGACGCCACCCAAAATTAAAAGCTCGTTCCCGACGATCAGCGACGGCAACACCATGAGCGCCACGCCGCCGGCAACGATGGCAACGCTGGTTGTGATGCTCCCGATGATGGCTTGCAGCGGCGGGTAAAAGACGGAGGCCAGGCCGAACAGGAACATGGCGACGCCCACCCACACAATGCCTTTGAGGCTCGCCAGCTTCGCGCTCAATTCGCGCGCCGTGTCCTTCTGAGCCGCTCCCAATTCCGTAGTTGCTCGCGTCTCTTCATGTTCGGTAACGGCCATCGGCGCGCTGATTACCAGGGCCGTG
>CAISYZ010000177.1 GCA_903889895.1 uncultured Verrucomicrobia subdivision 3 bacterium
CAGGAGGATTGAATCAAATGAGCATCGCTCGTTTTGAAAAAATTGTGGCGGACAGTCCATTTCGTTTCTCTGAATTTGAAACCGTGCCTATACGCAGTTTGAAAGCGTTCTCCAACAACTTGACGAGGGAGTTCACAACGGCGATAGTTCGCTGCAAACTGGTATTAAGATAGGGGAAAATCTATGTGCGGCATTAACGGTATCGCCTTTAGCAGTCGAAGTGGGCGCGAAGTGGACGAGGCAACCCTTGTCCGTATGCGGGATGTCCTGTGGCATCGTGGCCCGGACGACGCGGGTTTATTCATTGAAGGGCCAGTCGGCATCGCACACCGCCGACTCAGCATCGTGGACTTGGCTTTAGGGCATCAACCGATGCCCAACGAAGATGGTTCGCTACAAATCGTCTTCAATGGGGAAATCTACAATCACGCCGACCATCGGTCGGAGCTAGAAGCCCGTGGGCATGTATTCGCGACACATTCCGATACGGAATCGATTCTGCATCTCTACGAGGAGCATGGCAAGCATTGTGTAGACCATCTTAGAGGGATGTTTGCGTTTGCCATATGGAACCGGCGCAGCAAAGAATTGTTCATTGCCCGTGACCGCCTAGGCATTAAACCCCTCTATTACGTCCACACCGCCGACGGATCGCTGTTTTTTGCATCGGAGATCAAAGCGCTTCTGGTTGCCGGTGCACTACGCCCCGAACTGAACCACGCAGCACTGCCTGATTACCTTGCCAACCATGCCACCAGTGACGACACGACTTTGTTTGCCGGCGTGAAGAGGCTATTGCCGGGGCATACGCTGTTGTGGCAGGACGGAAAAATAAAAATCGAACGTTACTGGGATGCCCACCCCGGCGAGTTTGCCGAAAGCCATTCCCGTTCTGTGGCGGACACTGTCGATGAATGGCGCGAACTGTTCCAAACCTCTGTGAAGCTGCGTTTAATGGCGGATGTCCCGCTGGGCGTGTTTCTTTCAGGCGGCATCGACTCCTCGGCCATCGCCGGTGTTATGAGCAAGATGGTTGCGGAACCGATTAAAACATTCTCTGTGGCCTTTGACGAGCCTGAGGCCAACGAACTGGAATATGCGCGTGTGGCCGCACGGGCTTTTGGCACCGACCACCATGAGGTGATTGTCCAGCCAAACGATTTTGCCGCCGCCCTCCCGCACCTGATCTGGCATGAAGACGAACCTATCGCCCACCCGTCCAGTGTGGCGCTTTACTTTGTGTCCCAACTCGCCCAGCGTTATGTGAAGGTTGTATTAAGCGGCGAGGGTAGCGATGAACTCCTGGCTGGTTATAACCGTTACCGGATGCTGCTGCTGAACCTTTCGGCCGGGAAGATTTACCATCAATTCTCAACCGATGGAATCAGGCGTTTTGTCCGTAGTGCCGCGAATAGTCTTGCACCTGAGTCTCTTCGGCGCAAACTGCCTAGGACATTCCTGTGGCTAGAACCCAATGTGGGTTCTTTGTATTTTGACAACTTCGCGGTGTTCCCTAGCCACATGCAGCGGCAACTGTTCAGCAAGGAGTTGATGGATCGGATCGGGCAAATCAACCCCTACGCCGGGATGCTGAGTTACTTTGACGCAGACCCGTCGGCAACATTACTGCAACGGCTGCTCTATGCGGACTTGAAAACCTATTTGCAAGAACTGCTGATGAAGCAGGACCAGATGAGCATGGCGGCATCCATTGAAAGCAGGGTGCCATTCTTGGACCACAAACTGGTCGAGTTTTCAACCGCACTGCCGGACCGGATGAAGCTACGCGGCTGGACCACCAAATATGTATTGCGCGAGGCGATGAAGACGGTGCTGCCTGAAACCATCCTGAACCGGCCTAAGATGGGCTTCCCTGTGCCATTGGCGCGCTGGTTCAGGGGGGAATTCCGCCCGTTGCTGGACGAATACGTTCTGGGCGAACGCGCACTTTCACGCGGACTTTTCCAGCCTGACTTCCTGCACCGACTTGTGCAGGAACATGTCACCGGCAAGGCCGATCACATGGAGCGGCTGTGGTCGCTGGTGAATTTTGAAATATGGCAGAGGCAGTTTTTGGATGGTGAGCCGCTACAGGGTATCTTGCCGCAGATCGACGAAGCGCCGCGTGCTGGTTGAATGTCGTAGAGTGGTCAGTCACATCCGATTTTCCGGCATATGTCGGTATATAAACACATAGTTAGTATTGAGGAGTAATTTTATGGCAGACGACAAAAAATTGAATCCAGAAATAGAAGTTTGGGAGGCTGCGGAAATCGAACGAAGCACCCATGAG
>CAISYZ010000178.1 GCA_903889895.1 uncultured Verrucomicrobia subdivision 3 bacterium
ATCCGGCCTCCGGCCACCTTCTCCCCATCCGATGCGGAACCGGCGACACCTCACCCTGACCCTCTCCCCATTGCTCGCCGACTCGCAACGCGGAGAGGGAATGTTTTTTCAACTCCTCACCCAGTCCCGCAACTTTTATTCGCCGCAGGTTTTTAACCTTCCATGTCGAGCTTGCCTAACCCAAGAACTTTTATGAAATCATCCACTCTGGCCGTTGGCCTGGCGTTGGGCGTCTTGACCCTGTCCGTCCGGGCGCAGAATCAGGATACCAATAATTTGGCCACCGTCCTCGGCCAGTTCGAGAGCCGGCCGGATGTGCTCCTCGGGCAGGGCTTTGGCGATATTGGCACCCTACCCTTTGGCCCGAATGAAGTGCGGGTGCGCACCTGCGCAAGCCGGAATCTGGCGACCGATGAAAAGGTGTTTGGTCTGTCGGTGGCCTGGGGCGAGAACGGACGGTGGCTGCGTCTGCTGGTGGATGACGATGAACTGGACGGACTGATGGCGGCGGTCGATCGGCTGACCACCATCAAGGGCGACGAGGTGACGTCGTTGCCGGGCTTTGAGGCGCGTTTCACAACCAAGGCGGGGCTGCGAGTCATCGCCCACAGCGACCACCTGAACGGTGCGGTGTTGACGTATCTGCAATTTGAGGATTTCCCCCGGATACCGCTGTCGTCCATTCAAATCCAGCAATTGGGCGTGCTGTTGCAGCAAGGCCGCAAAAATCTCGACGCGCTCAAGGCCGGCAAATAGGTCTTTGCAGACGGCCACCACTCACGCCCGGCCACACCTTGCAGTGAGCCACTCCCGCCTTGCCAACGCTTCCGGTGCAAACTAATAATCACATGTGCCACGAACCTTCACCTTGACGGCCTGTTCATGGTCGTCGCCGACGCCAATGCGGTTATGGGGTTGCGTCGCCGGCAGGCATGGCGTCAGTCGCCGCTGCGCTGCGCCGCGACCGGTCAGCTGGCTACGTTAGACAACGATATCCCCAACGAACGATGAAAAAGGCCACCATAGCCATCAGCTTGGGTATTCTAGCCGTAGTGACCTGGTGGCTATTGGCTCACAGCCATCATTCGCGAAAATCAAACATGGCGGAATTTGAAACGGATCTGACCGAGACGCTGGTGCGTGGCATCATGCAGGAAATGGATGGGGCGCAGCCAAAATATTATTATGTGGCCTTTGGAGAGGAACGAACTGATCCCAGCCGGCTCTTCATCGCGCGGTTTGCCAGCCATATTCCACCCACGCGCGGCATCAGCTCCGCTTTTGATAAGCGCAACGGACAGGTAGTGGAAACCGCCCATGCGCGTATGGGGGTCATCATTCAAATCGTCCGCTTCAAGAAAATTGACGCCGAAACGATGGATGTGCTGGTCCAGTTTCCCAACCAGCCGGCGGGCGAGAACCGTTTTGCCTATCGCATGTCGGGCCAAGGTGGAAAATGGAGCATCCAACGCCATCTGCCGGTGGTCTTAAATTTTTAGCGGCTTTGCAGGCAGCCGCAAAGGTTCAATTGGTAGTGGGCGAGAAATGAAATCAGTGGTCCTGAATAAATTGTTTGAAACGAAAGGGAAACGTTGGTGTGATATTGAAATGAAACCAAGGCGGGCCTTCACCCTGATTGAACTGCTGGTGGTGATTGCCATTATCGGCATTCTGGCCGCTCTGTTGCGACCGGCGCTTGCGGGAGCAAAAGTTCGCGCCAAGGCCATCGGCTGCCTCAATAACCACCGGCAAATCATGTTGGCCACTAAAATGGATGTGGATGAGAACCGTGGCAATATGTTGCCGCTATGGATGC
>CAISYZ010000179.1 GCA_903889895.1 uncultured Verrucomicrobia subdivision 3 bacterium
AGGCTACGAAGACCCTTATGGCATGGAACTGCTCAGTTCCGTGCACTGGGTCATGCAGCACAATCCGGGAGCACGCGAGAATGTGGACACAGCGATTTCCGGTGTGCGGAACTGGAATGATCGCAAACGTCGTTTACTTAAGTCGGAACACTTGAAGCTGGCTTGGGAACGTTTGCGCCAACAGGGCTGGGACACCGCGTTGTAATTCGCACATTTCTCCGAAACCTAAGCACGCAACCGATTCTTTTGCATGGCTGGTTTGTGGGACCGCTGGATTCGACCTCATAAAGAAGGCGAGTTGGGTTTGGATGACACTAGCCCTTCTGTCAGCCAAGTTGTTGAGACGTTCACCATCATCACTTGCGAACCGAATTTGATGGCAGCCAAAGTTCATACCAGAATGCCGGTGATTCTAGGCCCCGAGCATTATTCTTGGTGGCTGGAACCAAAGTTTGAGCCAGAGTTTCTAAAGACTTTGTTGCGCCCATACTCTGCCGAAGACATGGATTGCCGCAGCGTTTCTAAACAAGTCAACAGCGCGAGATTTGATGGGCCGGAGTGTTTGGCCTGAATCTGGGAGCTGCCGTGAATTGTGGCGCGGACTTCTTTTACTTCGCATCTCCCCGTGCAACCTTCCCGGAAAGAAATGCATTAAATAAAAACTGGTTTGCCAAGTTGAGGTTTCTGTCCTCCCATTTTGTCGAACCAACATTTTGTGCATGCATATCATCCCAATCTTTCAAAATGTCGGCCACGCTGAAACCATATTTATGAATCAAAAGAATTGTAGCAACGGACTGATCCTCCGTAAGTCCACGGAGCTCTACCAGATTTAAGTCTTCCGTAGATACATCGGCCTTGCCACCTAAAACCGAAGGTGCCGACATCGGTGGTGATTCTGGCAAGGCACCCGCCGATTCAAATTTTCCAATAATGAACCCTTTGAAAATTTCAAAAACATCCCGTTTATCGTCCGTATTTGAGCGCTCCCCAGCCGCGTCCATTATTGCAGAATGAACTGTTTCCCAAAAAAGTGCGCTGTCATCCTGCAAAAATCCAAGCTTGTCACCCTGAGCTGCAACCTGTCGCCATACACCTCTCAAATAAATGGTCATGTCGCTGACGTTGATTCCAACGGCCTTGGCATCGCTGATTATGGTTGCTGGCACATCCCCATTTTTTAGGTCGATACGGTCTTTGGCGGTGAACTGGAATCTCGACTGATCGCTCGGAATATTTAAGACAGATGCTCCGGTGCCCATTGAATCAACTGTCTGCTTGTGGTGATGAACCAGGGCGCTCCAACCAAATGCCGCGATCAAAATAATGCATAGAACTCCAGCTGCTGCGAACATCCATGCCATTAAGGACGATTTTAGGTTTTTGTCTGGCTGGCTCGGCAGCGAATGCGATGAAGGAGATTGATCCTCTCTCGATGTGGCACAAAAACGCGGCCGCATGAGGATTTTGGACGCTGCTTTCCAATCCTGCATCCCTTCACACCACACCCGAGTTTCATCTGGCAAGGCTCCGCTCTCAAAAATGTGGTTGAGGTCTTCTTCGCTCACTGGCCCCTGAACATCCTCTCCCAACCGATAATACCACTCATTCATAGGTCAGATTTGGTTGTCGATTTTCAACCGAGCATTCAGGGTTAAAATTGCTACGACAACTACCAACACCCCAAAAAGCGGAGAAGATGACGCCAAATACAGCGTTGAAAACACGACCGGCAAGACCACGGCAGCAGACATCCACCCCCAAAATGCTTTTTCCTCCTTTTGAGCGGCCGCCACCAAGCTACCCGTTATCGCTCCCAAAATTCCGGCCAGCACAGGAAGAGCCAGCAGACCAAATAATTGAGTGGTATCGAAACCGTTCGTCGTAAAATCCGAATATCGGTTTCGCTTCAATGCCAGCAGTATCAGGAGCCAAGGCATCAGACTGGAGACAATTCCCGCTACCAAACCGTAAAACGTGATGGATGCTGCCGAATCATTTCGCTTCATTTTCACGTAAACCACGAAAAAGGGAGACGTGAAGATCAGCTGTTGAATTAAACCAGTGACCAGAAATGCTCCAACCCGCTTGAACAATGCATAATCGGTCTTGGCTTGCAGTATAGATTGCATGAACTGGAAACGGCTGGCGATCAGGATGAACAGCAATGTCATCACCGCAGATGGCACGACCAACTTGAGGATGGTGGATGTCTGTATCTTTTCCGGCTTGATGACAAAGAAAAGAGCAAGGGCCCAAGCGAGGCAGCAGTCCACAGAAACAAGAAACAACCCCGTGCTACTCGAAAGCGTGTTGGCGCTGACCAACCTTTCGATCAGGCACAGGGACCCAGCAAACCACAGAGCCCAGCGAACCCACAGCAAATTCCAAGGTTTGTCTTGAAAAATATCCTTCAATGGAATGACCTTCTTCCAATTGAAAGATTTGTTTTGAGAGACGAATTCGGCCAAGGCTTTGTTCGGCTTGGCTCTGGCGGTCGTAAAGCTGTTTACCGGCGAATGTGCGGCTCTGGGAGCTAGAACAGCAACGACAGGGAGCCAGTTGGAAAACCCTTCAGCAAAAGCTAGGTGCGTCTTCGTTATGCGCCCATCCGATAGCATCGCGGAAATTTCATCCTTCGTGAACGGGCCCGATTCCTGGCCGTCTTTTTTGAGCATGATGTTCATGGGAATTCAATGACGCTTGCGTCAAATTGTGCTCCCGACCCAAATTCCAAGTCAAGCAGGACATTTACCATAGTAAATGAGAAATCCGCCAACATTCAGATTATGCGCAACGGTCTGGATGCTCAGTTGGCAAAATATCTCCGCCAAAAACGGGGCGACTTGTCGTATGCCCTGTTTGCCAAAAAAGTTGGTATTTCAGCCACGATGATCCACAAACTCGAAACTGGAGATCGTCATATCACTTTGCGGAAACTTGAAACCGTGATGGCGAAGCTCAAAATCAAGCTTGGCGACATTTTTCCAGACCAGTTTTGAGCGTCAGTTCTGAAAGCTTTTGAGTGAGATGTAGCGGTAGTAGGGACTGGTGGACAGCTGCTTCAAGAACGCCTTTCTAAACTTTGATTTGGCCAGGCGGAATATCACGCTGGCATACCATTGCCGGGCCGCGAAGTAATCGCTCAGTTCGGGGGATTGGCTGTAAAAACTTTGGGCGCGAAACTGGGCCGGAGACAATTCAAATCCGATGGGCACCGCTACTGGCGTCGAGCCCGTCCGCAATCCGTCCACGATCTGCTTCACTTCCGGCGATAGCGATTGCCGGAACGGTTCGTCCTGCATCGCCAGCCCGACGGCGCAGAAGAGCCTCAAATCGCCGTCGCTATTGGTGGAATCGCTTACCAGGGTCAGCAGACGACGGGAAAAAGTGAGCAGTCTTTTGCTTTGGCTTTCCTCCATGGTCTTCACGCCTTCTTCCAGCAGCACATGGTAGGTATGCCAGGCGGAATCGGTGGTGATGAAGGCTGGCAGGGAGTCGCCCATCGGTTTTTTGTCGGAAGGCTCTTCCGTCTGCGGACTCTTTATGTAGGGCTCGAAAATTTGTTTGAATGCGGGGTCGGCCACCACAAAACCATTCTTGCCGAGCAATTCTCTTGCTTCCGCCGACCCTTGAAACGCCTGCATCCCATTGACAGCGGTTAAATTGTAGGATTTACCGATTGCGGGGAAAATCAGTAGGCCGGCAAAAATGAGGATTTGGTCACTTCGACGTCGTCACTGGCGGAACCCTTACCTGCGGATTCCTCAACTAGCTTAGCCGTGACGGTTTGACCATTTGCTTTCTCGAGCACCGCAGTCCAGACCTTGACCTGCTCGTCAGGCTTGAGTCCGGCCATCGGGCGCACCTGCGATTCATTAACCGGGAAGACCGTGACCTTGTTGGGGGTCAGAGAGTCCTTCAGGTTTTTTACGCAGAGATACGCAGCGATCAGACGATAGGCGTAGGCCTGCCCAAAGCCCCAGCGCTTCGCACAGTAATCTTCAAACGTCAACCCAGGATGGCTGATTTCGTAAAGACCACCTTCCTTGATAGCGTGAAGGGCCTCGCCCAAACCTAGGAAGGCACTTTGGTTTGAACCAATGATGTCTTCCTTCGATTTTAGCAATGCACGTTCAGCATCAGTGAAGATGCGAGGCGCTGCAGGCTTCGCCTTCTCGGCGGCGGCAGTGCTATTGGTTGTGGTTGACTGCGGCTGTGCCGCAGAGGTTTTAGCCACCGTCTGTCCGCTTGATTGAGCGGTCGTGGCTACTCGTGTTTTGGCTTTATTTGCCATTTGTTGTTTTGTGTTATTGGTCAGCGAGGAGTGAGCAGAGCCACTGACCATGCTCTGCCGCTGAGGCTGGCGAGGCGAAATTGGCTGCGTCTGCCAAAATCGCCGTCGCCATCACCACACCACCCGAACCAACACAGCAGCGCGTCATGAACGATGAAGGAACGCGGCCACGTGATAGCTTTGGTAGGTTGTGGTTTGCCCCAGCGGGAGTGCACCTCGCCAGGTGCGCCGGCAACAACAGGCTGCCGGAAATTGAAAGATCCGCCACGCGGGCGGCGGATTGAAAAACGGTGTTCATGGGATAGAAAAAGAGGTTTGATTAGTGTGAGGCAAGCTTGTTGGCCCGCGTTGTTTTCGATCCGCCCGGTCTCACATCTTGCGCAAACTCGCTGTAAACGGCGGTTGAAAAGTGCGGCGGGCGGCGCTCGAAAAGTGCTGCACCTTCCGGGCAAAGAAGACTGTTTTTTCAGGGTTTCGTCAAGCTGTTGATTCCGCTTCGAGGTAGAAGCAGCAGGAGGGGGAGCTTC
>CAISYZ010000180.1 GCA_903889895.1 uncultured Verrucomicrobia subdivision 3 bacterium
GAAGCTCCCCCTCCTGCTGCTTCTACCTCGAAGCGGAATCAACAGCTTGACGAAACCCTGAAAAAACAGTCTTCTTTGCCCGGAAGGTGCAGCACTTTTCGAGCGCCGCCCGCCGCACTTTTCAACCGCCGTTTACAGCGACGCCATTTTACGCTACATCACAGAGGTGCGTCCGCGCACGGCACGCCGGGAGTTGTTTCTGTCCCTGTATGCGCCGATTCGCCCCGTCAACGCATTGGGGCATGTGGTTGGTAAACGCCTTCGCCGGCTGGGCGTGACCATTGCCCATTATGGCCCTCACTGTTTACGCCATGCCTGTGCGACGCATTTGCTTGCCGAGGGGCTGTCGTTGAAACAAATCGGTGATCAACTCGGTCATGTTGACCCGGCCACCAGCCTCATCTATGCGAAGGTAGATATGGTGGGGCTGCGGCAGGTGGCCAACTTTGACTTGGGGGGACTGGTATGAATGTGCAATCGTTGATCGAGCAATACATCTCCCATCGCCAGTCTCTGGGCGAACAGCAGAAAACCAATGGCCGCACACTGCGGGCGTTCGGCCGTCTTGTTGGCGAGGAAGCCATGCTCGCCGATGTGCGCTTGGAACAGGTGAGCAGCTTTCTGGCAGGCACCGGGCCGATTACGCTCACCTGGCATATCAAACTTGGGGTGCTTCGCGTCTTTTATGATTACGCCATCAGCCGGGGACATGTGACCGCAGCCCCGCTGCCCGTCATCATCCCCAAACGTCCGCCCGCATTCGTTCCCTATATTTATACCCGCGCGGAACTGCGGCATCTGCTTCGAGTCGCAAAATCAGATCGGCGGCGTGGGATGGACATCGCCCCAGACACATTGCACACCATGATCCTGATGCTTTACGGCACGGGATTGCGGATACAGGAGTTGATTGACCTGAACCGAGCGGATGTCAACTTTGCCGATTCGATCATCAAGGTGCAGCAAGGCAAATTTGGAAAGACGCGATTGGTTCCGTTTGGACCACAATTACACGGTGCATTGCAGGGCTACGTCAAACGGCATCCAGTGTCATCACCTGCGAGCCCGCTTTTAGTAACGCGCCACGTCGCTCGCGTCAAAACGCCAGCGTTCCAATACAATTACCGGTTCCTCTGCCAACAGGCAGGCATCCGGCGCACCGATGGAGCGCGTTACCAGCCGCGCATCCATGACTTGCGGCACACCTTTGCCGTCCACCGGTTGACGGCGTGGTATCAGCAAGGCGCAGACGTGCAAAAGCTGCTTCCGTTGCTGTCCGTTTATCTCGGCCACGTTAACATCCAGGCGACGCAACGATATTTGAGCATGACCCCGGAACTGTTGGCGGAAGCCAATCATCGCTTTGAGCAATACGCTGCGACGGAGGCCCGCCATGACTGATCCCAAACTGCTTGGCCCCTGGGTTCGCCGGTTCCTGATGGAGCATCTTGTCAGCGAACGCAATCTTGCCCTCAACACACAACGCAGTTATCGCGACACGCTGCGACTGCTTTTGCCGTTTGCCGCCACCACCGCCGGCAAATCCATTGACCGCCTCGAAGTCCTTGACCTGTCGAGTGACCGGATACGCGACTTTCTGCTCAGCTTGGAAGGCAAACGGAAATGCGGAGTGGCGACGCGAAATCAGCGACTTGCGGCGATACACTCATTGGCGCGATTCATCGGATTGCACAGCCCGGAGCACATTCAATGGTGCGGAGAACTGGAAAACATCCCCGTAAAAAAAGCCCCGCGCCCGCTGGTCACCTACTTGGAGAAAAATGAAATGGATGCTCTGCTCGCGGCCCCAGACCAGAAGACAGAGCAAGGCCGTCGCGATGAAGTGGTGCTCTTGTTTTTGTATAACACCGGCGCTCGCGCGGACGAGGTCGCGCATGTCCAAGTCGGCGATCTCAGCCTCGGACGCTCGCCGCGCTACGAGGGTTCCTCAACCCTCATTCGCGGCAAAGGAAACAAGCAACGCCGTTGCCCGCTCTGGTCGCGCACAGCAGCCATGCTGTCTGAGATGGTGAATGGACGCGGGCCAATGGAGCATGTCTTTCTCAACCGCCGTGGCCAACCGCTGACCCGGTTTGGCGTTCACACGCTGGTTGAGCGCCATGCGGCCACTGTGGTCAAGGCCATCCCATCGGTTGCCAAGAAACGCGTAAGTCCTCACACCATCCGCCATACCACCGCCACACATTTGCTGCGGGCGGGCGTGGACATCAACACCATCAGGGCATGGCTGGGGCATGTTTCATTAAGCACGACCAACATCTATGCGGAAGTTGATTTGGAGATGAAGGCGCAGGCTTTGGCGCATTGCGAAATAAAAAACGCCAAGGTCAAAAAACCTTGGCGCGAGAATGCGGGGCTGATGGCATTCCTGCAAGCACTCTGAACTGACGCAGCTTCGTTATGTGGCGTTGGCATGAGACATCACGCTGGCGTTTCGTGCCAGTTGCGTCGGACGCCACATAACGAACTACGCCACAGAAGATCTGATGGCCCAGATGACCATGAGCGACATGGAATCCTTGCCCGCCGACCAGTTAATCAATGTCTGTGAGCCCGCGTGCGGCGCGGGGGCGATGATTCTGTCGGTGGCGCAGGTCTGTCCGCCGGCGGTGAGACGCCGGTTGAGGGTGACGGCGATTGACATCAATCGCACGGCCTGTGACATGGCGTTCCTCAACACGACGCTCTGGGGCATCCCGACGCGGGTGATCCATGGCAACACGCTGTCTGGTGAGTATTGGGCGGCATGGTCGAACATCCATTACCTCGCACCATGGCTGCCGCTGGCGTTACGCCCACAGGCACCCGAAGCGATGGCGCAAGGCCAGCCGCCCACACCGGTCGAAGTGGAGCGCATTCAGGTTTCACTCGGCCAGCAGGAGTTTGCTCTTTAATTCACAGCCCCTTTTTGCGAAGGGGCTTTTTTCTTGCCGGCGCTGGCAAAGCCACACGTCTCCCGCAAAACCAAGTAAGGCCATACGCTTCAATAGGGTTCACAGGGTTCATTTCAAAACTTAACCAGAAAGGAAATTTATTATGGATGTTCATTGCACCAGTTGCGGCGAGCCGTGGGATGTCTATCACCTGCGGCATGACGCCATTTACGAAACCGACCTGTCTCACGCCGAGGCCAAAGCCTGGACGCAATTGTCACCGCCGGTCAAATTGCTCGACCGCTATCGCGAAAAGTTCAAAGCGGTCGGATATGAGTTCGGCGGTTCGATCCTGAATGTTATGCGCTGTCCGGCGTGTCCCAAGGATGCCAAGCCGGACGCCGATAAAGCCGCGATGAAAGCGGGCATCGTCGAGTTGCTGGGCGATGACGAGGACGGGATCGCGGCCACGATGGAGGATTTTGGTTTATGAAAAAACATCCTCCGCCTAGAAACAAAAACGGCCACGACCCGAATCAGGCCGAGTTCGGCATCATCTGGGAACTGTCGGCGTATCCATACAAATTGCGCGCCGGCGACATCTTCCGTTTTGACGGCCGATTGTGCCGCGTCCTCCGCGTGAATTACAGTTCGGCGGTCGTCATCATGAATCAACCGTTGCGGATTTTTAAGACGCGGTTCGACAAGCCAGTGCGATTTCAACCACCACCAAAGCGGTTTTATATCTCACCCCAATCTGAAGTTACCGTGCTTAACCGGAAGGCCAAGCGGTGACCTCAAGGCGATTCTTTGAATCGCCTTTTTATTTGCCGCCGCTGACAAGTTTGCACGTCTCCAATCACACGGCGGTGAATCCTACACTTCACGTTGGGTTCACAGGGTTCATTCAACACTTAACCAAAAGGAGATTCACTATGGCAGTTCAATGCACTTCATTTCCCATGGGTGCGGTCGTCATCACGCCCAATGCACTGGGACAACTCACGCCCGCCGACGTCCAACTCGGACTTCAGCGACATCAGGCGGGCGACTGGGGCGATCTAGGCGAAGAAGATTGGAAAGAGAACGACGACGCGCTCGCCAATGGAAGGCGTTTGCTTTCCAGCTATCGCAGCGGTAGCACGACGTTTTGGATCATCAGCGAGGCCGACCGCAGTGCGACAACCGTATTGATGCCGGACGATTACTGACCGGCAACCACAAGGCGTTCCTCACGGGCCGCCTTTTTTATTTGCCAGCGTCGGCAAATCCACACGTCTCCTGCGAAATGTCGCGGGATTATACGCTGCCTGTCGGGTTCACAGGGTTCATCACAAAACAATAAAACCAACAGAAAGGAAAAAAATGAATGCAGTCAGTGAAGCGACCGAACACGTCGCGTTGTATTATCGGGAAGGTTCATCCGACAAGGTATATCAGGCCGCAATTGAACCGGCGGGCAATCAGTTCGTCGTCAACTTCGCCTACGGGCGGCGGGGAGCAACGTTGACCACCGGGACGAAAACTTCTTCGCCGGTGGATTATCCCGCCGCGAAGAAAATCTACACGAAACTGGTTAGCGAAAAGAAATCGAAGGGTTACACGGAGGGTGAAAACGGCACGCCATATCAGCACGCCGAGAAGCAGGCATCCGGCATTCTGCCGCAATTGCTAAATTCAGTGGAGGAAGCCGAAGTGGAATTGCTCCTGCGTGACGACAATTATTGCGCTCAAGAAAAATTCGACGGCAAACATCTGCTGATTCGCAAACAGGATGATGACCTCGAAGGCATCAACAAGAAAGGTTTCGTCGTTGGCCTGCCGCAGACGGTCGCCAACGAACTGCGCAGCGTCTCCGGCAGCTACATCCCCGATGGCGAATCCATCGGCGATGATTATCACGCCTTTGACCTGCTCGAATACAACGGCGAAAACCTCCGGGTGTTGCCGTATCGGATCCGGCTGGCGCGCTTGATTGACCTGCTGATGTTGGCCCGTGCGGACTACCAACACATCCACCTGGTCGAGACGGCGTTTAGCACACAGCAGAAGACCGAACTATGGCAGCGACTACGGCGGGAGAATCGCGAGGGCATCGTGTTCAAGCGATTGAACGCGCCGTATGTGCCGGGCCGACCGAACAGCGGTGGGCCGCAATTGAAGTTCAAGTTTGTCGCCACCGCTTCAGTGGTGGTCGCCAGGATCAATGTGCAACGCAGTGTGGAGGTGAGTTTGTTGCAAGGTCGTAATCTGGTCTCGTGCGGCAATGTCACTATCCCCGCCAATCATCAAATACCGAGAGTGGGCGATGTGGTCGATGTTCGTTATCTCTACGCCTATCGCGACAGTCTCGCATTGTATCAGCCAGTTTATCTCGGTCCGCGTGATGACGTTGATGCCGGAGAATGTCTGGTGTCCCAGTTGAAATTCAAAGCTGAATAAAAATTCAGCCGGTCATGCCACGCGCGTGACCGGTTTTTTATTTGCCGGTTCTGGCAAGTCCACACGTCTCCAGCAAAACACCCCAACGGCATACGCTGCACCATGGAACCATCGGGTTCATTCACAAACAAAAAAACATAGGAGCAAAATATGAATAGCAAATCGTATGACCGTATCACCGAGCGCATCGTGTCCTTGCTGTCGCAAGGCACCGTGCCCTGGCACAAACCGTGGCATGTCCAGACCGGATTGCCGCGCAACCTCATCACGCAAAAGCCGTATCGCGGCATCAATGTATTCCTGCTTATGGCGATGAATTATGAATCTCCGAACTGGCTCACGCTGCGGCAGGCCAACGCTATGGGCGGCCAGATCAAGCCGGGCGAGAAATCCTGCCCGGTCGTGTTCTGGAACCCGATGAAGGTGCAGGACAAGGAAAC
>CAISYZ010000181.1 GCA_903889895.1 uncultured Verrucomicrobia subdivision 3 bacterium
CGCTTTATCTGGACGCCGGGCAGCCGGTGGACGCGCGGGTGGAGGATTTGTTGTCACGGGTCACCTTGGAAGAAAAAATCTCCATCATCCACGCTGATTCCAAGTTCACCACGGCGGCAATTCCACGGCTGGGAATACCGCGCCGCTGGCTGGACGATGGCCCGCACGGTGTGCGCGAGGACATCGGGCCGGATACGTGGGCGTCCGCCGGTCGCACGGATGATTTCTCGACCGCGATGCCGGCGGGAATCTGCCTCGCGGCCACATGGAATCCTGATCTCGGTTTCAAGGAAGGCGAAGCCATCGGCCAGGAAGCGCGCGCGCGCGGCAAAGACATCATGCTTGGACCGGGCGTGAACATCCTGCGCACGCCGCTGTGCGGTCGAAACTTTGAATACCTCGGGGAAGATCCGTTTCTCTCCGGTGTAATGTGTTCCGGCTACATCCGTGGCGAACAGTCGCAGGACATTTCCTCCTGTGTGAAACATTTCGCGTTGAACAACCAGGAAACCGAGCGTGGCACCATCAATGTGGAAGTGGACGAGCGCGCCTTGCGCGAAATTTATCTGCCGGCATTCAAGGCCGCCGTGCAGTCGGGTGGTGTGTGGTCGGTCATGGGCGCCTACAACCAGTTGCGCGGCCAGCATTGCTGTGAGCATGATTATCTGCTGAACAAGATTTTGAAGGACGAATGGGGCTTCAAAGGCTTGGTGATGTCCGACTGGGACGGCGCGCACGACACCCGCGAATGCGCGCTCAACGGCCTCGACCTCGAAATGGGCACGGAGCAGAAATACGACGACTACTATCTCGCGCAGCCGTATCTGAACCTGCTCAAATCCGGCGAACTGCCCTTGGCCGGGCTCGACGAAAAAGTCCGGCGCAACTTGCGGGTGATGTTTGCCACGCACGTTTTTGACGCGGGGCGCAAGACCGGCTCGCTCAACACCGCCACGCACCAGGCCGTGGCGCGGCAGGTTGCCGAGGAGGGGATTGTGCTTTTGAAAAACGAAAAGCAGTTGTTGCCGCTGCACGCAGCGAAACTGAAAACCATTGCCGTTATTGGTGAAAACGCCACGCGGCTGCACGCCCACGGCGGCGACAGCTCCGGCATCAAGGCGTTTTACGAAATTAACCCGCTCGACGGCATCGTGAAACGCGCGGGTGAAAAAGTGAACGTGATTTATTCCGAAGGCTATCGCAAGGACGGCGGCGAAGATTTGGCAGAGCGCGCCGTCACCGCCGCGAAATCAGCGGACGTGGTGATTTACCTCGGCGGTTTGAATCACGACAAGGGCTTCGACTGCGAAGGCGCTGACCGGAAAGACATGAAATTGCCCTACGGACAGGACGAGTTGATCCAGAAAATCGCCGCGGCGAATCCGCAGACCATCGTGGTGCTGGAAGGCACGATGGTGGAGATGGACGCCTGGCTGGACAAGGTGCCGGCGCTGTTGCAGGCGTGGTATCCGGGCATGGAAGGCGGCAACGCGCTGGCGAAAGTTTTGTTTGGTGATGTGAATCCGAGCGGCAAACTCCCGGCAACGTTCCCGAAAAAGCTTTCGGACACGCCGGCGGCGGCGTTTGGTGCGTCTGCCTATCCCGGCACCAACGGCACGGTGACTTACGCGGAAGGCTTGCTGGTCGGCTATCGGTGGTTCGACACGAAGCACATCGAGCCGCAGTTTCCATTCGGCTTTGGTTTGAGCTACACCACGTTCAAATACTCGCATCTCAAATTGATTCCCGGCACGAACGGCGCAGTGGCGGCGCAGTTTGAAATCGAAAACACCGGCAAGGTCGAGGGCGCTGAAATCGCTCAGCTTTACGTTCACGAAAAAAAACCGCACCTGATGCGGCCGGAAAAAGAACTGAAAGGCTTCAAAAAAGTATTCCTCCAGCCCGGTGAAAAGCAGACCGTTTCCATTCCTTTGAACAAAGAAGCGTTTGCGTATTACGACGACGCCAAGAAATCGTGGGTGACACAGGGCGACGACTTCGAGATTTTAGTCGGCAGCTCCTCGCGTGAC
>CAISYZ010000182.1 GCA_903889895.1 uncultured Verrucomicrobia subdivision 3 bacterium
ATCTGGAACCGCACACGCCGGTCGAATTGATTAAATAATTACCGAAAAATTTCTCGCAACTCTCAACCATCAACCAAACTACATTATGAACGAAGCAATAGGAAGGATTGAAACCACGGGCTACGTCGGCAGCGTGGAAGCCAGCGACGCCATGGTCAAAGCGGCCAACGTCACGTTGGTTAAAACCGTCGCCATCGGTGGCGGACTCATCACCGTGATCGCCCAAGGCGACATCGGCAGCATCAAGGCTGCCGTGGACGCCGGCGCGAAAGCCGCCGCGAAGGTCGGCGAACTCGTCAGCTCGCACATCATCGCGCGCCCGCACGAAGAACTGCTCGCTGCCTTCATTGGCAACGGCAAGAAATAATCAACCGCCACTCTTAACTTTTTAAAAATATGTCAAAGCAAGCTGTTGGAATGATTGAATGCAAAGGTTTCTGCGCCGCCGTTGAGGCCGCCGATGCCGCGCTCAAATCCGCGAACGTCACCATCACCGGCTGGGAAAAGGTCGGCAGCGGTTACGTCACCGTGTTTTTCCGGGGCGATGTCGCCGCCGTCAAGGCCGCGACCGATTCCGGTGCCGCCGCCGCCGCGCAAGTTGGCGCGGTTGTCAGCGTCCAGGTGATCCCGCGTCCGCATGACGGATTGAGCGGACTCGGCAAGTGGCTCGAATGATTTACGAATGACGATTTACGATTTACGCGCCGAATAAATTTTTCGCGCGTCAATAATCTCGTAAATCGTATATCGCAAATCGTAAATGCTGTGAAAATACTCGTCGCAAATATTGGTAGCACGTCCTTGAAGTGGCGGTTGTTCGATTTCTCGAACAACGCCGAACGCCTTTTGCACAAAGGCGGTTTCGAGCGCGTCACCGATTATCCGAAGGCGATTGAGGATTGTCTCGCCGAGTTGAAAAAGGCCAATGCCATCGCCAGCGAGAGCGAATTGAGCGCGGTCGGTTTCAAGACCGTCATCGCCAAGAACGTCACCGGCTGCGTGCGGCTCGACGAACGCGTGCTGCAGGCGATGACCGACTACAACGGCCTCGCGCCCGCGCACAATCCGCCTTACATCACCGGCATCAAATTGTTCGCGCAGCGGATGCCGAGCGTGCCGCTCATCGCGCTGTTTGAAACCGCGTTTCATCAATTTGCACCTGAAGCTTCGCAGCGCTACGCCGTGCCGCAAGCCTGGCTGGACATCGGCGTGCGCCGCTGGGGATTTCACGGTGCGAGCCACAAGTTCATCGCCGAGCGTTCGGCGGAATTGCTCTGCCGTCCCGATGTCGCCGAAAGCGCGCGCCAGCTTTACGTCAACAATGGTGCGGCGAAAATTTCCGGCGCACCGCTGCGCGTGATTTCGTGCCATCTCGGCGGCAGTTCCAGCGTGACGGGCATTTTGAACGGTGCGTCCATCGGCACAAGCATGGGCATGAGCCCGCAGTCCGGTTTGCCGCAAAATAACCGCGTCGGCGATCTCGATGCCGAAGCTTTACCCTACGCGGTGAAAACGCTCGGCCTCACAGTTGAACAAGCGCAGAAACAGTTGAGCAAGCAAGGCGGCTTGCTCGGCGTCAGCGGTGTTTCCAACGACGTGCGCGACATCGCCGAAGCCGCCGGCAAAGGCAACGCGAACGCGAAGCTTGCGCTCAATGTTTTTGTCGCCAGTGCGCGACACTGGATCGGCAGCTACTTTTTGCAGTTAAACGGCGCGGACGCGATTGTCTTTACCGCCGGCACGGGCGAAAATCAAGCCAGCCTGCGTGCGGCGATTTGCGCGAACCTGGAAAATCTCGGCATCAAGATTGACGCGGAGAAAAATAATTCCACCCGCGCCACAGAAGCCATCATCAGCGCCGCGGATTCCGCCGTGAAGATTTTTGTGATTCCTACGAACGAAGAACTCGTCGGGGCCCGCGAAGCAAAGCGTTTTCTGGAAGCGAATAAAAACTGATTTATCAACAATAACTCTCAACCAACAAACAAAAGTAATTATATGCCACAAGCCATTGGAATGATCGAAACCCGCGGACTCGTCGCCCTCGTTGAAGGCACGGACGCGATGCTCAAAGC
>CAISYZ010000183.1 GCA_903889895.1 uncultured Verrucomicrobia subdivision 3 bacterium
GTTCATGATCACGACCGCCGAACTGTAATTCACGCGGAGAACGCGGCACAAGCGGCCATCAAAACGGAAGATGTCGCCGACCCGCAGCCGGAACGGATAATGATGCAGTTCCCAGATGATGCCGAACTCAGCCTGATTCGGGTCGTGGCCGTTGCGCTTTTTTCCGGGTGGCGGATGGCTGCGCGCACTCATAAGCCGAAATCCTCCATCGTGGCGGCGATGCCGTCCTCGTCCTCGCCCAACAACTCGACAATGCCCGCTTTCATCGCGGCCTTGTCGGGATCGGGCTTGGCATCTTTGGGACACGCCGGACAGCGCATCACATTCAGGATCGAACCACCGAATTCATAACCGACCGCTTTGAACTTCTCGCGATAACGGTCGAGCAATTTGACCGGCGGGGACAACTGCGTCCACGCCTTCGCTTCAGCGTGAGACAGGTCGGTTTCGTAAATGGCGTCGTGCCGCAGATGATAAACATCCCACGGTTCGCCACAGGTGGTGCAATGCACATCCATAATAAATTTCCTTTCTGGTTAAGTTTTGAAATGAACCCTGTGAACCCGAATGAAGCGTATGGCCCGACAGCGTTTCGCGGGAGACGTGTGGATTTGCCGACGCTGGCAATAAAAAAGCCCCTTCGTTAAAAGGGGCTGTGAACTAAAGAGCAAACTCCTGTTGCCCAAGCGCAACTTGAATGCGTTCCACTTCCATCGGTGTCGGTGGCTTTCCCTGTGCCATCGCTTCGGGAGCCTGTGGACGCAACGCCAGCGGCAGCCACGGCGCGATGTAATGAATGTTCGACCAAGCGGCCCAGAACTGATTGGCGATCGTGTTGCCGTGAATGATCCGTGCCGGGATGCCCCAGAGCGTTGTGTTGATGAACGCCATGTCACAAGCCGTGCGGTTGATGTCAATCGCCGTCACGCGCAATCGCCGCCGCATCTCGGGCGGGCAGACTTGTCCGATGGACAGAATCATCGCGCCCGAACCACACGCCGGCTCGCAGACATTGATGGGTTGATCCGCCGGCAATCGTTCCATGTCGGCCATCGTCATCATGGCCATCATGTCGCACACGGTCTTGGGCGTGTGGAACTCACCGTTCCACTGTTGGCCTTTCGATGACAACGCGAACTCCATGTAGTAGCCGCCCAACAGATCGGTGAACGGCTGCGCCTCCATTTCGTTGACCAAGGTTCCGAAGGCTTCCGCAAATAATTCCAACTCGGATTTGTCCCAGCATTTGGCTTCCTCCAGATATTCCGCTTCGCGCGTCTGCACGGCGACCGCGCAAGCGGCGAAGCGGACGAACGCATCAAAGATGCTCCGGGTGTCATGCCGGTGCGCGAGGCGTTCGAGGAGTTTGCGGAAGTCACCGACGGGCGGCGGCTTCCGCGCACTCATGTCACGGCCTCCAAGACTGGTTCCCGCAGGGAATCCAGTATGCGTTCAATGCCCTCGGTGGTCAGCGTCCAGGACCGGTGCGGAAGTTCGACAATGACCGCCCACTTGAAGCGTTGATAAAAATTCAACGCCCGCTCATCGTCGTGGCAATGGTCGGCCAGAATAGCCAGCGCGAGTTGCGCCGGCCCGCTGCCACCGTAGCCCCACTCGAATCCTGACGGACTGTGATTCCACAGATCGAAGCGGGGATTCAAGCGGCGCCCGTCCACCGTCACACTGACGGCATAGCCCTGACGTTTTCCGGCATAGGTTTTCATTGGTGGCCCTCCACGATGTCCGCCAATTCCACGTCCGTGAGATGTTCCGGTTCCATGTCTGGCTTCGGAAACGAATGCACGCGGACGTAACAGAACTTGGCCAGACGGCCCGCGATGTCTTCGCGGCCCGCCTTGCCGGCCTCGTTCTCGTCGAGCATGACGATGACGTGGCTGGCACTGGTGGTGTGTTGCCGGATCAATTCCTCCTGGGTGCCGGACAGGGTAGCCCCCATAATAGCGACGACCTTGCGGTAGCCGTGGTCATGGATCTTCATGGCATCGAAGAAACCTTCGACGATGAGCAACGGTTTGTCCGCCGGCTCTTTGA
>CAISYZ010000184.1 GCA_903889895.1 uncultured Verrucomicrobia subdivision 3 bacterium
TCTCGGCCCAGTCATTCATATTGCGATACATGCTTCATTGTTAATGAAGATGCCGCACTTTTGAACCGCCGCGTCACACACATGACCCCGCCGCACTTTTCAGCCGCCGTTTACAGCCAGCGAGTTGGTCAGTCTCACCAAGGCGGCAAGTCTGGCGGGCAAGCCGCTGGCGGCGTTTCGAGAATCATTGCAAATGGTTTCATGATTCTCGCGATTCAAGATGCCAACATATTGATTGATCTCCACAACGCGGGATTGATGGAGACGTATTTTGATCTGGGCATTGAGACGCACACGACCGATTTGGTTTTGCGCGAAGTCGCGCAACCGATCGGCGTTTATGTGCTGCGCGGCCAGTTGAAGGTCAAAAGCCTGTCCGCCGATGAGTTGCTGGTTTTAATCGGATTCTGGAACGAGCAACCGTCAGGACTAACCCTTGAAGATTGCTCGGTATTGCAACTGGCCATGCAGATGCAGGCCATCCTGCTCACGGGTGACAACAAACTTCGTTCTCATGCCACCAAATGCCAGGTGGAGGTGCGCGGTATTTTGTGGTTGCTGGATTTGCTGGTGGAAGAAACCTTGTTGGATCACGCCACGGCCATTGACTGCTTGAACAAATTGACCAAAACAAATCCCCGGTTGCCGGTTGACGAATGTGAAAAGCGTTTGAAACTGTGGGCGGAAGGTCGCGGGGTTGTTCCGCCGAGACCGCCGAATAATTAGCCATGCCGCCCGCCGCGCCCACCACCAGCCGCCGCGCCCGTAAAACGCAGGCGCCGGCCATGCGTTTTGACCAGCGGCTGGTTTTGAACCAGTGGATTCTTGGCTTGTTCGAGGCGGATTCCTTCATCCCGTTGACCGATGGCTTGCATGATACCGCCCTGGAAGGCGTGGATGAAAACAACGTCTCGCGTTTCCATCACGTCATCGCGGCTCGGCTGTTCCCGCGCCAGCAGTTGAACCGCGATTTGCTGCTGGCCTATGATCAAAACATTGTCCGCCACACACAGACCATCAGCGCCCGGCGCGGTGAACCGCTGCGGTGGAAGTATTTTCAATATCTCGGTCTGCTGTTCACAGAAATTTACCTCGACCGCTATTTTCGCGCCGCCGACCAGTTGTTGGGCGACCTGAACGACCACCTGACAAAGTTCAACCTGGACAAAGCCGACCGTGACCAGATCAAGCCGTTTGCGGCGGATGATTTGCGCAAGCTGGCGTTCTGGAGCGCCACCGGGTCGGGCAAGACGCTGCTCATGCACGTCAACATTTGCCAGTATCGCCACTACCTGAAATTACACGGGCGCGAGCGGGAGGTGAACCGCACCATTTTGCTGACGCCCAACGAGGGGCTTTCGCGCCAGCACCAGCAGGAGTTCGCCGCCAGCGGCATTGAGGCGGAAATTTTTTCCAAGGAAAGCACCGGCCTGTTCGCCGGCCATTCGGTGGAAATCTTGGAAATCACCAAGTTGACCGAGGATAGCGGCGACAAAACCGTCGCGGTGGATGCGTTCGAGGGCAACAATCTGGTGCTGGTGGACGAAGGCCATCGCGGCGCGGGCGGGTTCAAATGGAAAAGCAACCGCGACCGGCTGTGTGAAAAAGGTTTTTCGTTCGAGTATTCCGCCACGTTCAGCCAGGCGCTCAAGGCTGCGAACAAGCCGGAACTCACGGAGGAATACGCCAAGTGCGTGCTGTTTGACTATTCCTACAAGTATTTTTACCGCGACGGCTTCGGCAAGGATTACAAAATCCTGAATCTAGCCGATGACCACGACGAGGAAACCCGCCGCCTGTATCTCACGGCCTGCTTGCTGGCGTATTACCAGCAAGTGCTGCTATTCGAGCAGCAGGAAAAGGCGTTCCGGCCTTTCCTGATCGAGCGCCCGTTGTGGATTCTCGTCGGCAGCAAAGTGACCGCCGTTCGTTCGGAAGGCCGACAGGATGTTTCCGACGTGGTGGACGTGCTGCTGTTTCTCGCGGACTTCATCAAGGGCGGCGCGGAATCCATCGCCCGGATTCAACGCCTGCTGTCCGGCAACACCGGCCTGTTGAACACCAACGGCAACGACATTTTCAGCCGCGCCTATCCGTTCCTGATGGAAACCGGATTGTCGCCCGCCGAACTTTTCACCGACATCCTGAAAAATGTCTTCAACGCGGCCACCGTCGCCGCGCTGCACGTTGACCACCTGACCGGCAGTGACGGCGAAATTGCGCTGCGTCTCGGCGAAAACAACGAACCCTTTGGCGTCATCAACGTCGGCGACGCGCCCAAGCTCCGCGACCTTTGCGACCGGCATCCCGAACAATTGAAGGTGTCCGACCGGCCCTTTTCCGAATCGTTGTTCGCCGGCATCAATGACGCCGAATCCAAAATCAATCTGCTCATCGGCTCCAAGAAATTCACGGAAGGCTGGAGCAGTTGGCGCGTCAGCACGATGGGCTTGATGAATGTCGGCCAGACGGAAGGCTCGCAGATCATCCAGCTTTTCGGGCGTGGCGTCCGGCTGAAGGGCTACAAATTCGGCCTGAAACGCAGCGGCTTTGTGGATGAACTCCGGGGTCATAAGCCAGATCACATCAATCTGCTGGAAACGCTGAATGTCTTTGGCGTGCGCGCCCAATTCATGCAGCAGTTCAAGGAGTATCTGGAGGAGGAAGGGTTGCCGCCCAACGATGACCGCATTGAATTTGTCCTGCCCACGTTCAAAAACCTCGGCACGCAAAAGCTGAAAATCCTGCGCCTGCCGCCGGAAATGGATTTCAAGCGCAACGGGCCCAAGCCGGTGCTTGGCCCGCCGGACGCTGATATGCAGGGGCGTCGCATCGCGCTGGACTGGTATCCCAAAATCCAAAGCCGCATTGCCCCCGACCTCGCGGCCACGGCGGATGTCGCGCCGCGCCATGAAGGTAAACTGACGGCGCATCATCTGGCCTTTTTCAACTGGCAGGAGATTGAGCGCCAGTTGCAGGAGTTCAAAAACGAGCGGACGTGGTTCAATTTGAATCTGACGCCGGACGCCTGCCGTGCCCTGCTGGAAGATCCGAGTTGGTATGTCCTCTACATCCCGCCGCAGGAATTGGTAATCGGCCGGTTTGACAAAGTTTTCCGCTGGCAGGAAATCGCCGTTTCGCTGCTGAAAAAATACTGCGACGTATTTTTCAAGACCAAGAAAGCCGCGTGGGAAGCGCCGCAACTGCGGTATGAAATCCTCGATGAAACCGGCGAGAATTTTGTGCCGGAATACCGTTTCCTGATTGACGAGTCGGCCAAGCAAATCATCACCAAGTTGAACGAGGTCAAGGAAGCCGTCGCGAACAAGGTGCTAAAGCCGGTCGAATGGGCGACGTTCCGATCCATTTGTTTCGGCCAGCATCTTTACCAGCCGCTCATCCACCTCGACATGAGCGGGGTGGAGGTTCGCCCGGTGACGTTGAACGAAGGCGAACGCGATTTCGTCCTCGATCTGCAAAAGTTTTACGACCACGAGCGGGCCTTTTTCGCCGGCAAGGAATTGTATCTGCTGCGGAATTTGAGCCGGGGCCACGGCATCGGATTTTTTGAGGCGGGCAATTTTTATCCCGACTTCATCGTCTGGCTGCTCATCGGCGGCAAGCAATACGTCTCGTTCGTTGACCCGAAGGGCATCCGCAACCTGGACGGCGCTGACGATCCCAAGATTTCCTTTTACCAGACCATCAAACAACTGGAAACCCGCCTCGCCGATCCGGACGTAATCCTCAATTCATTCATCATCGCGAACACGCGATATGAGCAGGTTGACCACTGGTTGACGCCCGGCACAGGTCAGCGGATGTCCAAGGCGGATTTTGAAAAGCGCAACGTCCTGTTTCAAAACGAGGACAAGGCGACGTATATCGGAAAGCTGCTGCGCGGTTGCCTAGCTTCGTAGTGTCGAAGTCAGATCAATTAAATAGGTTAGCCATACTCGCCCGATCCGCCCATTTGACCAGCGTATCTTTGGAAGCTGCCTGAAGATCTGGGAGCTGCCATTTAAGTTTATCTGGTTTGTAACCGCCCGCATCAGTATTTATCAGGGGGATGGTTCGCCCGATATAACCGGCCAACTGGGTGACTTTCCAAACGTGTTCAAAATTCATTTTTGCCATCGCCACACTCCGCACAAAATACGGCAACGTGCTTCCAGTAACATACGAGACCAGCCAAATCCTATTTGAGCGACTGATTATGCCGCTGAATTTTACGCCCGGAACCTCTTTGATTTCTTGTCTCGGCTTAAAGATAAGGCCGGTAGGTATCGCCGACTTGATGAAACTGTCGGCATTGCGTTGAAAGCGTTCATCAACCTCGACATCAGGCTCATCATAACTGGCCGCCACGAGGACGTTCGTCACAGTTGTTGCAAATGATGCCAAATCAAAAGCCAGGGAGCTGATTAGGGGTTTTTTTCCGCAATCCTTAAAAAATATTTTCTGCTTTGAAGCATCCCAGCATTGTTTGACGCCATACTTTGCTGCGAAACCTTCTAACGATGCTTTTATTTCGTCATCAGGGAAAGGGCAGTTGTCCGTAACAATTTGGGCGATGCTTCCCCCATCATGAACTATAAACTTCTTGTTTCGTTCGGTTATGAACAATGAGAGCAATGTCGAATCAGGCAGTAAATAAGGCGTGGAAATTTCAATCGTGTTGCCACGTTGTTTGCACTGCCAAAGGGAATTAAAATCCTTTTGGATGACCTTTGTAATTTGGCAGTTGATCATCGTCACGGATAAAAATTAATGTTCTGGGAAGGATCGTCCATCGGTAGGCCAAGGACGTCCGCGTCTATGGCCACCAAAACCGATGCACCACCCGGAGCAAACACATTCGTTTCCTTGCAGAAAAGTTCAATTCCCGTTCCAATGTCTTGAACAAGCTGATGATTCTTTGCCAGCGTATCGGTTTGATAGGCACGCATAACGCCATGCTTGTCAACTTTGTGAAAATGTGGCGTCGGAACGGATCGGCTTTTTAAGCCTTTGCCCAATTCGCGATTCATGTGATGCCTCCCGGTTGAACAAAAACGGAGGCAGGGCGATTCGCCAAAATAATCGGCAAAGATTCTGGCTGAGTAACTTTTCCGGTCGACAATTGAAACGTCCGCATGAATTTTGCAATCCCCATTGGGAAGGCCGGCATCAATCGGCAATTCGCCGGTGCAGCGCAGACGATTCTTCTGACCATTTTTGGATTTTTCTTCCTGCAAGATGAGTTTATCAGACCGCGCTGGCTTCTTACGCTTACGAAACTTTTCGTATGCGCGAAAGTCCTTTTCGATTTTTGGGAAATATTCGGCGGGCATTGATTGCTGGATTTTGAAAGCGATGATTTGGCAACCCAGCGCATGTGTCAATAATTAGTTGAATGTTTACGCCCGAACCAGTGCGCCGAATTTAACGAGCATCGTTTGCGCGACCTGTGAAATGACCGGGCGCATGTCAAGTTGCTGCTCAAAAACGGCGCGGTCAGTATGCAACGAATCGATGCGGCGCGGATTCTATGTCTTCGGACTGTTCACAAAAATACTAATCGAATAATCTCTGACGCACCCCAGATTTTCAATTGCGGCTCGCATTTTCACGCATCCCCCCACCACTGCCGCTCAAAAAAGTCCCGGTCAATCCGAACTGGCTCGATGCAGCGCGGGTCATCGGTTTTCGGGTTGTTGACCAGATCGCAGACCGGTTAAACTCACGCCCATGAGACTTCAAGCCTACGTTTTCTGCGGCTGTTACGAACATGGCCGGGTCAAACGCCCGCCGCCCGCCCACCTCTCGCTGCCATGAGCCAGACCGAATCATTCCGGGCCAGCCGCGAGGCGCTGGTGCTCCGCCTGCGGGACCAGGAAAAACTGACCTTCCAGCAAATCGGCGACCGGTTCGACCGCTCCGCTTGTCGGGCCGCGCAGATTTATCAAGCCGCCCGACGTAAAATCCAATTTCCACCAAACGGTCTGTCCAACCGGCTAAATCACCTCCTGGTCAAGGCCGGCTTTAGCGTCGAGAAACAAGCCATTGCCAGCGCCCTGCGCGCCGGCAAACTCTATCCGGGTTTCCTGCCCCGCAATTATGGTAGATACGCGCACCGTGACGTCTGTCGCTGGGCTGGCGTTGATCCCGCGTCCCTGCCGTATCCCAGCCACAGTTACGAACGGTTTCCAGACAACGGCCTTTCCTACCGGACGAACAACTTCCTTAAATTTGCCGGCATCCCCGCCACGAAAGCCGCCGTGCTCAAGTCCTTGAAGAATGGCGACCTGACACCGACCAAACGCCCCATCGGCTATGGCAAGGTAACGCACGCCGAACTCTGCCGGTGGGTTGGAGTAACCCCGCACCTATTCCGCATACGGAAAGAGGTCGATTCTTGATTATGGCAATTCACCCATCTCCCACCACTGCCGTTCAAACATGTCCCGGTCAATCCGCGCCGGCTCAATGCACCGAGGGTCGTCCGACTGGGGGGGCTTTTGACCACGTCACCGACCGGATAAATTTTCAGTGGGTCGCAGCGTGGAACATTGGCTTACGCCGGCGCGAGGCATTCGGGGCTGTCATGTTTGGCGCTGTTCACCAACTTGGAGACACGGCAGCAAGCCATGTCTTCGGCGGGATAAGGATGCAACAATGTTTTCAGGAATTGCGGTTCGAAGCGGTTCGGTTCCAGCCACCATTGATATAAAAGCCTGTCCAATTGACCGGGAAGCTGGGTCCAAGTTGGCTGACAAGCTGTTGGCTCACAAAATCGCTCTCCATGCCTGATGCTGGTTGACAATTTTCCAGAACGGGTTTTTAATCGGTTCGCCCTTGGCAGTGATGCTTTGGGCAATGGTTCCTCAACCTTCCTGCGCCGCTCGTGTGAGCGCGCGTTGCCATGCTGTCGTGATGCGTCCCTGAACCAGTCCGTTTGATTTTTCGGCGCGTCATGGCCAAACCAAACGTTAAACCTCGCCCGCGAAGAGCGGAGCGACACGAATTATGGCTGCTGAAATGACCGGGCTGTTGGCGATCAAATTTGCAATTGTCTTCGCGTTCACTCACGCCCTTTGCAGGCGCATCAAAATGACCTGCCATGAACCTCATTGTCTCCCGCATCCTGGGTCGCGCCAGCGACCTGGTCCAAGTTGAACCCACCATCGCCCTGTTTATCGGGGCGGCCTTGCTCGCGGTATTCCTCACCGCCTTGTTGACACCCAAATCCGCCGCTGAACCGGGGGGCGGCTCCAGTCTGATCTGGACGCTTTACCGCAACCTGATGCGGCTGACGTGGGCGCTGCTGCTTGTGGCGCTGCTGGCCGGCTCGATCTCTGTGCTACGCTCCTATCTGCAGCACAGCCTCGCGACTTTTCAGCGAACGCACGGGCGTATCACGCAGGCGAATTACAATGCCGTCCAAACGATCTGGGGCGCGGAGCAGGTGCAGGGCGAATTGAACGTGGACATTTACCACACCGAGGAGGTCACGGAACGCATCGAATCGGAAGATCCGGCCAAGCCGGCGCTATTGAAGAAGAAAACCGTCCGCAAGACCGTCACCGGCAATCCATTTGTCAGCGCCCGGCATCAGGTGACGCTGCGCCAGAATCCCCGCAAGAAAGGCTCGGCGTTTTACGATGGCTACGAGACCGACTGCGCCTTTGCCTGGAAGCTGAGAAACCCTGCCGATGTGGCCCAGAAAATCATCCTCACCTTTCCCTTGCCGGCCCAGGGCGCGATGTATGACGGCCTCGTGGCGACGCTTAACGGCAAGGACGTTCTGCCCGACATCCAGATCAAGGACGCCAGCCTCGTGTTGGAAGGGGACGTGACGGCGGACGAAGTGCTGGATTTCCGGGTGGCCTTCAAAAGCCGCGGCCTGTCCTGCTGGAATTTTCAGGTGCGGGAAGCGCGCGAAATCCGTGACTTTAGCCTGACGCTGACCTTGCCGGATTTGACCAAGGCCAAGCTGAATTACCCCGACGGTTGCATGCCGCCCAACGACATCAAGCCGACGCGGGATAATTTGGGCAGCGTGCTGACCTATCGCCTGGACCATGCGCTCACCGACAAAGGCATGGGCATCGCGCTGCCGCAACTGGCCCAACCGGGTGAAACGACCCGCGCAGTGCTCAACCAGGCGGAAAATGCGTGGCTGTTGGTGTTTGCGGCCGTGGCCATGTCCTTGGCGATCGCCGGGGTGCGGCAGGCCGTGCTGCTGACCATTCTGTTTGTGACCGGAACGGCGTTCGCTTACGGCTTGCTGGCCGACTTCAGTGATTTGCTATTTGGATTTTGGGGCACCTTCGTGGTGGTGTTGCTGCCGCTGCTCACCCTTTGTGCCGGGTTGCTGCTGCGCATCGCACCGGCGGCAGGCAGGGGATTGGCGGTGCAATTGATCCTTTTGGAGGTGGTGTATCCGTGCGCTGCCGGATTGGATCCCGCCCGCCAGCCGCTCTATCTCAACCTTTGCGCCCTGATTCTTTTGCTGTTCATAGCCTGGCTGTTAAAGCGGCGGCTGGCTGATGATCAGCCCCCGGCCGACACTGCTGATTGTAGCCAGGTTTGACAGCACCACGCTCATTTACGCCTATGCTTTATCTGGTGTAAAATCGATGTGATCAACCTCATGCGGCGCGATCGCTGCATTGATGGTTTCTCGCAGCCGGTTGGTCGTTCATAATCTTGGGCTGGCACAATTCTGCGCCGGAATTAATTTTGCGTCAATTTCCGGGCGGCCGCGCCCGCAGATTTCAGTTCGGCTCAAGCGATGGTTCAGTAATTCCCATTGCCTGCGTTGCCCGGCATCCCGATTGATGATTTCAGTTTTTAGAGGGACGATTTGGATATCGTCATGCATCAATTGTCATCCGCAAATATCTTGGCTCGTTGCCAAACCTGTCGGCATCGGCTAAACCATCGGCATGGACCAAGCCGCCTTCATCCGCTGGGCGTTGGACGACGCCCGCACCGTCGAGGAACGCTACACCACCGAGCTGGTGGTGGAACAAGGCGTAAGCTGGTGGAACTCGCGCCACAAGATTTACCACTCGCTCAGCCTGGATCAAATGATGGAACGTGACCGGCAGCGGCATTTGAACCCGGCCTACGACCCGCGGTATACGGAGGCGGATGTCTGCAAGGCCGCCGAGGCGTGGCCGGACATCAAGGATTGGCACGGCACTTCCTCGGGCTATAACAAAAGGCCGGTTCGCGACTTCAAGGTCTTTGGCTTCTTCACGCAACTGGAAACGTTCGCCCAGCTCGGCAGCGAGGTGACGGATATGAGCGTGTTCGCCACGCTGCCGCGCCTGCGCGTGCTGAAGATCGGCAGTGAGCGGTGTGTGGATTGGCGCCCGCTGGTGGAATGCGCGGCGTTGCGGGAACTGGAATTGATTTTTCACCAAAGCTGGTGGCACGGACATTCGCACTGGCCGGACGTGACGGGGCTGGAGCGGCTGGCGCAGTTGGAAAAGCTGTCGCTGACGGGCAACCTGCTCGCCTTCGCCCCCGGCGTATCCTGGCCGAACGTGCGCGTGGCCACGCTGAAGTGCGAGCCACTGGCGGCGCGGGACGTGCATCGCCTGCCGCAACTGCCTGCCTGTGAAATCCTGACGCTCGCCGGCGTGGAACGGCTGGACGGCATCGCGACTTTTCCCCGGTTGCGTAATCTCAAGCTGGAAACGGACGTGGCGGATTTCGCGCCGCTGACGGCGCTCAAGCATCTGACGTGTTTCGAATGCCACGCGTGGACGCCGCTGGAGGTTGCGCCGCTGGTGCGATTGCCGCGCCTGCAGGTGGCGACGTTTGACACGCGGTTTAAGTCCCGCCTGAATCCGCCCCCGCCGCGCGACTTCGCGGTCTTTGCCGAGTCGCCCGTGCTGCGGGAACTCCATGTGCTGGGCTGCGCGCCCATCGAGGCCGAGGTGCAGACAGTCAACACGCTGCTGGCGACGTGGAACGACGACCTGCTTGCGCCCGCGCCGCGTCCGCTGCCGCCGTCGTTGCGCTTCATCATCGCGCCGTGGAGCAAACATCCGCACAACAACGACACGAAGCTCGATCCGGAGGATCACGGCGTGCCGGATGACGGATTGCGCCTGGCCGAGGGTCGCTGGGTGGCGCGGTTCGCGGCGCAAGCCGTGTCCCGCCGGATTGGCTGCACGGACTGGGGCGAGGCCAGCGCCGATGGTCAGACGCGCCGGCTGTTCGTGGAAATCCAGGCGTTCGCCGTGGTGGAGAAGCTGCCGGAAATCGTCGCCGCCACGCAGTTGGTGCTGGCGCAACTGCGCCATGAGTTCACCGCCACCATCCAGATCCACCTCAAGGCGCCGGAACTGAAGGCCACGCCGGAACGGCTGGAACTGGAGCAACAATTCCGCGACAAACAGGAAGAGGAGGAGAACAAGATTGACGAACAGGAGCGGCAGGAGCAGCTCGAACGCCTGCACCGGTATGAGGTAAGAAAACAACTGGGCGAGGCCATCAAGCCGGAGGACTTTGCCCCGCCACCCCGCCCCGTCCCGCCGCCGGAGGAGGAGCCGGAAGATGAATTTGATACCGACGACGCCAATGAGGGCGACGTGAAGGTGGCAAAGAAGCCCGACCCGCCCCTGATTTTTCTGGACGACGAACATCCGCTGGCTGGCAACTACCGGATGCTGGGATGTCTCACGCTGACGGAGTTCTGGGTGGGCAATCATCACCGGGACATCGCGGTCTATCTCATGGGCCGCCAGCCGGACGAGGAATTCCCGGAGGAAAAACCTGCGGTTTAGCACCCATGATTACTAATCACCACCGGCTGGAGCCATCGTCCTGAAGGACTCACTTCGAACTTATCAGCCAGGGAGCAGACACTCCGGGCCATCATGTTTGGCGCTGTTCACCAACTTGGAGACACGGCAGCACTCCATCAGTTCAGCGGGATATGGCCGTAGCAGCGTTTTCAAGAATTGCGGTTCGAACCGGTTCGGTTCCAGCCACCATTGATAATGCTCCGGGCCGAGGATCACTGGCATCCGGTTGTGGACGGCGGCAACCATGGGGTTTGGCTCCGTGGTGATGATGGTGAAGGTCTCGACGGTCTGGTCAATGGACGGGCCGGTGTCGTCGAGGCCAAGCTCGCCCTCGCGGTGCGGGCGATGCCATGTTTCCCAGAGGCCAGCCATGCAGAAAAATCCGCCATCCTTGCGCGTGAACCGGAATGGCTGCTTGCCGGTGGGCGTCACCTGCCATTCGTAAAAACCGTCCGCCGGAATCAGGCAGCGCTGCCGCTCGAACGGGCGGCGATAGCTGGGTTTCTCGGTGATGGTATCGGCGCGGGCGTTGGTGAGTTTGTCGCCAATGGTGTCATCTTTGGCCCAGGACGGGATGAGGCCCCAGCGCATCGGTTTCAGGGTAGGCTGGCCGTTTTCCCAGACGAGGACCGGGGCGTGAGCGCGCGGGGTGAGATTGTAGCGGGGCTTAAAATCAACGACCTTGCAGATGAACCGGACGAGTTTTTCCAGTTCAGCTAAATCGCCTGTGATGGTGTAGCGGCCGCACATGACAGACACGCTACCGCATCGGCGGCGTCCGTCCATGCCGAGTTGTTCACAATGCGTGCCGCATGGGCCATTTAAGCGGAAGCGGGCTGGAGCCGGGACGCAAACCACGGCTTGCGCGGGCGGGTGCGGGCATGATCCTCGCGGTGAAAGTGCGTGAACACGATTTCATGGGCGAAGAGCGATGACCATTCAAAGGCTTCAGCGCGGTCGGCGTCGGTGCCACCAACCAGCTCGTGCTGGCCGTTGGGCCGGCGGATCAACTTGGCGTCGCCAAACTGGCGGACGACCTGGCTGCGGTAGCGTTGCGGGATGAGGTTTTTTAGTTTCATACCCCGCCACGTTACGGAAGAGGGTAGGACATCCGCAGTCCAAGGCTAAAAATAACCAGAACTGTTTTTAGGGCCGGAAATCGCATTGCCGGTGGACGCCGCGCCGGATCAATGCACCGCAGGTCGTCCGTCTTGGGGCTGTTGCCGCTGTCGCTGGCTTTATCTATACCGGCGGTTTTTCCTCCGGAATTTCCTCGTCGGGCTGGCGGCCCATGAGGTAGGCGGCCAGATCCCGGGCGTAAGGTGCCAACCGGCCGAAAGACTGATGTTTGCCGTCCGGGTGCTGGTCACCCCGCTGTGCGTGCTGGCGTTCGGGCCAAAGACCGCCATCGGCATCCTGCTGCCGTTGCTGTGTGCCGGCGACGCCTTTTCCATGTGGCACTACTGGCGACAGTGGCGCGCGGAGAATATGAAATTCCTGCTGCCGGGCGTGGTGGTCGGCGGCGTGATCGGCGTGCAGCTCATTGGCCAGATTTCACCACGTCAACTCAACATCGCCATCGGACTGATTGCCGTGCTGTTCGCGGGATTCCAGTTCGCCAAGGACCGCATTTTCCGGGCGGAAGGCGCGTTCGCCCCCAATCATCGGGTCGGCCTGCCGTGCGGCGTCGGCATGGGCGTCACCTCGACCTTCGCCCACGGCGCAGGGCCGGTGGCGGCGATGTTCCTGATCCCGCAGCGGCTGTGGCATCGCGTCAAATTGTATGCCGGAGCGCGCGGCAAAACCAGCCACTACATTCGCAGCAACCTCAACACGCTATTCCGCGGGCTTCCCTTTCGTCCCGCTATGCCTGTCCCACAATGGCTGCAAATCCGGGTCGTCGTTTGCGGCCTGCCTGACGGATGCCTCGTCGATGGCCATCGCCTTGTCGAACCATGACTCGCACTCGTCTAGCCTTCCCAGTTGAGCGCAGTAGCACGAGAGGTTGTATGGAATCGTCCATGGTTCAGGAAATTTATCCGCCGCCGGCAGCAGCAAATCGAACGCTTCCTCCGTGCGCTTCAGCTCGTGCAAGGCGAACGACCGGTGAATCCACGCGTCAGGCCGGGCCGGATCGAGCTTGATGATTACCCCGGCGATGTCCACGCACGCATCCCACTTGTTGACGTGGCTGTAAATGTGCCAGCGAACTTCGAGCACATCTGGGTGGGCGTGCAGTTGCGGCGCGATCTGCTCCAGCTCCTCGTTGGCCTCGGCATGATTGCCAAGTTCCAGCCAGCCTTGAGCGGCGAGCAGATGGTGGCTGTCCGGTGGTGAGAGCGGTTTCATAAGGGCATCGTGAACCGGCATCTGGGATACGCCGAACAACCCCAGAATTGACTACCTTCGTTCGCTCCCTTGGTGGCCGTCCGCAAAACCAGTTCACGTTCGCACTTCGGGCAAAACTTGCGCTTGTCGAGCAGCAGGTCGAGCACATCCGGGTCGGACTTGGCATCCGTTGATTCCAACAGCTGCGCCAACCCGGCCTCATTGATGATTTCAATGCCATGTTTTTCTGCCAGTTGTTTGGCGTCGCCGGTGTAGCCACGGAGCGTGATGAAGACGCCTTTCTGAATTCCCGCGTCGGTCAGCGCGCCAAGGAACTCCCGCACGGCCTTCACACCGACGTTCCACGTCTTCCACTGCTTGCACTGAACCGCCGACTGTTTGGCGTCCTTCTCGATGACGAGATCAATGCCGCCGTCCGGGTTGGCGCCGCCCCGCCGCGTCACGGAGTAGCCGAGTTTCTCGTAGGCCAAGGCGACAATCTTTTCAAACTGGAACCAGTCGATGGCGCGCAGTCTTTCCAAAAGCTCGGCGGTCGTCTGCGGGCCGACGCTTTCGGTCTGACACCCGGATTCAACTTGGAATCGAGGCATGTTTGCCGCCGGCCAGTCTTCATCGGGGTCGTATGAATCTTCGGGGTCTGGCCTCCGGGATCGAGTCATCCGCCGGAATATAAGGAAGCTGATCAACCCGACCACAGCCACGCCTGCCAGGGTGAGGGCAACAAAACCGATGGTGACGATGATTTGACGCCCTTGCGACGTAATCACTGCGAGCAGGATGAGCAAGCCACCCAGCTTGACGATCATCTCAAGAAAGTCGTCGTTGTTGTTGTTTCTGCGTCGCCCCATATTGCCTTGTGGAATCTGCCAGCAGGATGGCAATCCGGTGCGGCAAAGACTAGCTGATTTTGTGGCAGCGCTGATTGATATTCGATCTGCACTGGGTGCCTGGCTGGCGGAATAATTCACAGGCGGTTCAATCCCCCCACCACGGTTTTTCAAACATGTCCCGGCCAATCCGCACCGGCTCGATGCAGCGTGGATCATCCGCCTTCGGACCGGGCATAAAAAAAGAGCCTGGCCAACCCAATAGCCAGACTCTTCATTCAACCCAAACCCGAACTCATGAAAACCAACAATAATGAGACCGCGCCGCCGCCAATCTGTTCAAACTGGATTTCAAAACTGCAACTCCGGATTTGATGGCGGTGACTTCCGGCGGCGTGACGGCTTGAGCTTTTCCGCCGCCGCTTTCCAATTCGCAATCAGCTCCTGGGTATCCAGCCACCGGCGGCGCATCGCCATCAACTCGCCTGTCAACTCCCGCCGCACCTGTTCCGCCATCGCCGCGTGGTCAGTCCGTCCAGAAAAATTCCACGCCGGCTCGCGTCGCCGTTGGGTGATCTGCCGTTTGATCTCCCGCAGCGAACTCTTCAACTGGGCCGTGATGCGTTGCAGCAGCGACGCGCTCGTGTGCGCCGTCGTGCCGCTTTCGCCGATCTCGCAGAGCGTGAGAATCACTTCCAGTTGCTCCGCGTCGCCGGCTTCATAGGCTGCTTGCGCCTGATGCCACCATTCGGTTTTTTGCGCCGTCATTTTCCGCTGGCTGTCGGGATGCAGCCGACGCACCACGGCGCGATACAGTTCCTTGAGCCGTTTCGAAACGTGCGCCGGCGCGGTGGCTTGGGGATGCTGCCCGGCTTGGTGACCGGTTTCTTCCCCCGGTCGTTCGTCTGGCCCCACCTCACCGAACATCTCCTCAAGAATGGCTTTCAGTGGATTGTCCGGGTCGTCCGGGTTTCCCCAGTCTGGTCCCGCACCAAATGGCGCTCGCTTCCCGTCCCGTTCGCCGCCGGGCGGCGGGGGTGGTTCTGGATTATCCCACAGATCCATCACCCTCTTATAGGCCCGGGCGTAGGAGCCACCGCCAAACATCACCTCGTTCTGCACCATGAATACGATGGCATCATCCGCCGCCATCTTCAGATTGAGTTCCCGGAGTTCCGTAAGCAGCGCGCCGAAGTGACTGTTCAGCCAGCGCGTGAACTGCGGCAGATCCGTCTGCTGAAACTGGTCGAGCACCCGCCGCGAATTCTCCAGGTCGCGCAAGGCTTTCTCGTAGTCCTTCTTGATTTTCTTCCGGATGCCCGTGCCATCCACCCGCACCAGCGCGCGGCAATGGTTGCCCGCTTGGGCGTGAACGTCGGACGGACCGTGGGTCTTGTGTCTGGGGGCGCGGCGTGGCATTAAAAGCGCCGCAACGTATCATCCTGCCCGCCCCACTGCCAGCGCATCTTGCCGGGTTCGCAATTTCCATTTTCCCACTTTCCACTGGCTGGTTTCCTTTGTGTCATGGGGCTTGATTGGACCCGTTTTGGCTCTGACGAATTGTTGGGAGACGGTTTTCGGCGCGGCGCTGAAAACGGCAACCAGGACATTGCGCTTCTCAGCAATCACCCAATGGTGGCCGTGCGCCATGGTGGCCGTCTGCAAAGAACCGCGATAGCGGAACGGCCAGCACCAACGGCGGTTGGCTCCGGCGACTTGATACTCCCCTCCAAGCCCTTTTGGTTTTTTGTTAGCATCGGTTTCAGGGCGGGGAAGTGCAACGAACACTTCCCCGCGTTAACACAATCAACGGGTGTCTCAATGACACCCATCAACCATGAACTACTACACA
>CAISYZ010000185.1 GCA_903889895.1 uncultured Verrucomicrobia subdivision 3 bacterium
AGGCCGAGGGTGAACCCGCTAACCGTGGCGGGCGTGGTGGGAACGTTGGACGGAGTTATGTTTTTAGTTTTCATAGGCAGACTCTAGCACCAACGCGTCATTGCGTCAGCGGTCTGCCTTCTCATCTAATCTTGTTAGGCCGAATGAGCTTACTTGATAGGCCGCTTGAAATAAAACGTGCCATCTCGTTCATAAATTAGAACCCAGCCATCTTTGCCAAGGCCATCCAAAAAGCCTTGAACGTTGTCGCGCATTTTTTGGGAGTTCGCCCGTTGGAGTTCCTCTAAGGCTGAACGGTCTGTGAAACTCTTGCCGGTTAGCGAATCTGTTCCAGCTAATTGGGGAGCAACTGTCACTTTATACTCCCACTGTGTGACGTGGTGAGTTGTGCAACAGCCAGCTAAAAACAAAGTGCTGGCTACTAATCCGAGTGCGATGTGTTTTTTCATAATGTGGTTTTCAACACCGAGTCGTGCGTATGGTTTCGGCCTAACGATGAAAGCTGAGCCACGCCGTATGAAAAACATCAACCGCGAAGCGGAACTGACAGCGATAAAAGGCGTTGGCTCCGGCGACTTGTTAGGCCACGGTAAAATTTTATGAAAACTGAAAAAGTAATGGAGCAACACACCGTAACGCTGATGAAAGGCGAGGCGGTCATCCACACCGTAACAGTCACAACCAAGCGCCGGCCATACAAAGCCGACGCCGAGCTGCGGCACATCCTAGACAAGCTGGCGGGGTGGCGTCCGGCGGACAACTGGAGCCACGTCATCAGCCTGCTGAACAAGGACAAAACCTACATCATGCAAAACGGCGCACGGGAAAGCGTGAAGTTTTCTGACTACGGCGGGCGAGTGGCCTAACGAAAAAAGCTGAGCCACCGCCGACTCGCGACGTGAACCGCGATAGCGGAACTGCAAGCGCCAACGGCGGTTGGGTCAGCTGTTGGGAATTGCACAGCGAACCGCAGTGGCGGTTTTCGATTGTTCATCGCAGAGATTTAGCCCTCGAAAGCTGATTCCAGTCAATGTCAAAACCTTGGGCGACCACCTTCATTTGCAACGTATCAGAGCCAACCTGTCCCAGATGGAAGTGGCGCAAAATGCCGGGGTTTCAACACGGACGGTGCGAAAGTGGGAATGCGGCCAAGCATGCCCCACCGAAGATCATTGGCAGGCATTGGCGCTGATATTGCGTGTGAATTCCCGATTTTCAACAGACACGGTTCCAACGTCAGAGTAGTGTGTTGGGATTTACACATTTTTCGAGGAAACGAGGATTCGATTCCCTTCACCTGATTGAGTAGCTCTGTTGGGTATTGCACAAAAGCAGGTTTCCATAAAATTCACCCCAGTCCAAAGGAAAAGCCACGGTTCTAAACCCTTGCCAGAGAGTATAAAAACGATTGGCGATTGGATTCGGAGCAAGCGAATTGAGAGAAATCTATCAGCCTACCACTTGGCGGGGAAAATGGGTATTGCAACGGTCTTAGTTTACTCATGGGAGGGCAACATCCAACAGCCTGACTGTCAGCAATTGAAAGCTTTGGCATCCGTCTTGGGATTTGAGGCTGAAAATTTTGGACGCTGACAGGGTTTCATGATTTTCAAAAAAAACAAAGTGAGAATGAGAATGGTTGTCAAATCTGGTTTTTTGCAAAAAATCTATATTATAAAAGGATGTTAACCGCTTCAATTTCATTGGTGGCGAAAATGACAGGCGAATAACAATTCGTTTCCCGTTCGCTGCCTTGCCGAAGGCATCATTAGAATTGTCGTTGCTCTGTTGAATACATCCGTGACTGCATAGGGTCGGCTAACGCCGGAGGGTGTAAGCGAGCACCTTGAAGGCGGCTTCGGCCAGCAGTTGGCTTGGTTTGCGTGAGGTCAGCGTCGAACCCATCGTCCGTTTCAGCCCGCTGAAGAACGATTCTACCGCCCATCGTGAACCATAACCTTTCCGTTCCAGATAACTCTCGCTCATCCGGCTCCGCCAAAAGCCGCTCCGCGTGCCGTCGGCTCGTTGTTTGGCCGGTTTGATTACGCTTTCCGCGCCCCAGTCCAACCGGCACTGGTCATGCACCCATTCGGCATCATAACCCGCATCCGCATACAACTTCGCCGGTAACGTCGCGGCACTGGCTTTGGTCATCAATTCCTTGGCCTGGCTCTTGTCGTTGCCCGGCCCCCAGTCCAACACCAGACTCAGCGGCAGCAAACTCCCGCACAATACAATCGTGGACACTTTCACCCATTTGCGCCGTGTCCGTCCCGCACGGCTCTGAAAATGCGCGCTGGCCGTCGTTGTTTCCATCCCCGTCGCATCCATCGCTGCCGCAGTCTGCGCAAACTTCGGCTCACCCGCCGCCCGCCCAATCGTCCGGATCATCGCATCGGCAATCGCCAGCACCCGGCTGCGGGCGCTGAACTTCTGGAGCGTCGTATAATGCGGCAGCTTGTCCTGCATTCCCAACGCTGCCCGCAGGTTCGGGCTGACGGCCAGCAACTCCAGCACCCCGCGATAGGTGGTCTTCAAATACGCCCGCAGTATCAGGCAGGCCATCAACTGCCGCTGCGTGAAATCATGCCGGCTCCGCGTTGAGCCGTAGTCGGCCAGATGCCTGCCGCCCAGCTTCATCGCCAGCTCGGC
Organism: uncultured Verrucomicrobia subdivision 3 bacterium; assembly: GCA_903889895.1. Classification (GTDB taxonomy): domain Bacteria; phylum Verrucomicrobiota; class Verrucomicrobiia; order Limisphaerales; family UBA11358; genus UBA11358. Next base: position 2,653 of record CAISYZ010000185.1, read on the forward strand.
CACCCGTTCCACTGTCGTTTTCTTCGCCACTTTCTCGCTCATCCCTTCACAGACGCTCCAGAAATTAAATGGTTTCTACAAAGCAAATTGTCGTTTCAAAATCCGCTGGAATAGATCTTCGTCACGTGAGCCAAAGACAATCTGCGCTTCTCCTGCCAGCGGTCGCGGCCGGTGGATGTTTCGACCGGTATTCGCAGCGACCAGATTGGAAAACCCACTTTGGTTAAAGCGCGCACGGCCTTTCCGGCACTGTTACGAAAGGTGTTAGGTAAATACCGTATGGCTGGAAAATAAATGTTTTGTAATATTTCTAGAAATAAAGCCCCTTATGAAACATCTTAAACTCTTGCTGTGCTATTTGGTTTTAAGTCAGTTTTCGTTGCATGCCGATGAAACGCTCCCGCCATTGAAAGACAATCAAGCCCCAAAGACCTTTGAGGAACTGTGGGCCGGCTATGACCCGGCAAGAGAACCGCTGGAGACCGAGGTGCTCAAGCAATGGGAGGAGGACGGCGTGGTGTTGCGAATCGTCCGCTACCGCATCGGAGTTTTCCATGGGCATAAAACGATGATGGCCGCCGTTTATGGGTTTCCCAAAGGCGGCTCGAACCTTCCCGGACTGGTGCAACTTCACGGCGGCGGACAGTTTGCAGACTACCAGTCACCGCTGACTAACGCCAAACGCGGCTATGCTACCATCTCGCTGGCTTGGGCAGGCCGTATCAGCGCCCCGGGTTACGAGGTCAACAATGATATCGTCAACCTTTTCATCGAAGGACAGACAAACGATCCGGCCTACAAGCTCACCACGGACTGGGCCGGGTTCGATGGCTATCACGCCGTGGACAGACACGGACGCCCGCCACCGGCTGTGCCATCGTGGACGTTGGATGCGGATACCAAGTCCTCACGGAACTCCTCTTGGTTCATGTGGGAAATTGGAGCCCGCCGGGCCTTGACGTTTCTGGCACAACAACCCGAAGTAGATTCCCAAAGGCTCGGGGTATACGGGCATTCCATGGGCGCCAAGCTTACCGTCATGACCGCCGCCGCCGATTCGCGGGTCAAGGCGGCCGCCCCTTCCTGTGGCGGAGTCAGTGCCCGCGGCGACGAACCGATTGATGATAATGAAAGCCTCCAGCGTATCACCTGCCCCATTATTTTCTTGAATCCAGCCAATGATTTTCATGGTCACATCAATGACCTGCAAAAGGCGCTGGCGGAAATCAAGAGCCAAGATTGGCGGGTCACCTGTTCACCGCATGGAAACCATCAGGATCTGGCGGCATACGAAGTCGCCAGTCCACTGTGGTTTGACCAATATTTGAAAGGAACTTTCGATTTTCCGAAAACGCCCAGCGTCGCATTAAAACTACAGACTTCCGACGCTATTCCGTTGTTTACCGTTCAGCCAGATGCTGCCAAAGCCATCTTGGGAGTGGACATTTACTATACCCAGCAAGGCCCGAACGAAGGGGAAAAGGAAGACATGAACAATGCCATGAACCGCTTCTGGCATCATGCCAAAGCCACCCATCGCGGTGATGTTTGGACGGCGGAATTGCCCCTGCTCACCATCGCCAAACCGCTATGGGTCTATGCCAATGTGCTATATCCCTTGGCGGAGCCGGTCACCGCTGCCGGATATTATTACGCGACCTACACCGCGACGCAGTTCAACCTCGCTTCAAAGATGCTGATTGCCTCGCCGGAACAACTGAAAGCAGCCGGCGTCAAAGCCACCGACAAGCCGTCACTGGTAATCGAAACTTTTTCAAAAGATTGGCAGAAGGAATGGTTCACCTATGACCTGACGGACAATTGGGCGAGGAAAACACATAAGCTTTACGACCCCAAATGGCTGCCGCCTGCGTCCGCCACGTTGGCGCTGGAAGTGCGTTCCCGGCAGCCGAACAAGCTGGTAATGGGCCTGGACAATTTCGCGGCTGAAATTCCGCTCAACGGCGGAACGAAATGGCAGAAGGTTGTTTTGTCCCCCGCCGATTTCCACGATGCCTCGGGCAAATCGCTTCATGGCTGGACTGGGATCAAAGAACTGCGATTGGGTGACAAGGAAACTTTGCGTGCAAAGGACGGCGGCAAGGAACAAAAGCTCGAGCTCGGAGCCGTCTGGCAGGGAGCCAAGCCTGAATTCCAGGATTTGCGCTGGATACCAAATGGCAATAATTAATTAATTGCAAAGGGTGCGGGTTTTCGCCTTGGTCGCTGCGACACTATTTGACTGGGTTTGGACGACACTCTCAATTCCAATGATTGAGTTCTTGGTGCAAACCGGTTCCAAACCCGGCCTGCCAAACGGGTGGTGCGGTTCTACAACCAACGCGGCACAGCGGACCAGTGGATCAAGGAAGGCAAGAACGCCGTCAAATGGAAGAGGCTGTCCTGTCACGACTTTGTGGACAATCAGGTGCGGCTGCATCTGTTCGTGCTGGCCTACAATTTGGGTAATTTTCTGCGACAGGCGTTGCTACCCCGAGGAGTGCGGCACTGGACATTGACGACGCTGCGGGAGAAACTGATCAAGATTGGGGCGAAAGTCGTGCACCATTTCCGGAAGATCGTTTTCCAGATGGCGGAGGTGTGGCGGTGCCACGCGAGTTGTTCCGAACCATTCTTCAGGCCATCGGTCGCCTGCGACAGACCGCAGTAACCAGTGGATGAATGAAAAGCGCATGAAAAGAGCGGTCAACACAGGTGGAGTGTCTCTGCTTACGGCACACGAAGCGTGCTGGGCAGTAACAGTCCTTGCCGAACACTGCTGCCGCTATGAAAAACCCGTTTTGGGCGCTGAAAAAGGATTTGAACCGCCAATAGATGAGAGGATAATCAGGAAAACGACCGGAAAAACTCAATTTCAACCATGAGCATTAACTCAAATGGGAAATCCCGGGTAAAATGAAAAACCGGCGTGAATTCTTCAAGTCCGCCGCCGCGTTCGGGGTGCTGGGCGCCACCGGGCTGCCGTTGCGCACAGCGGCCGGAACAGCGGCGGCGATTTCCGCCGCCGGCGATGACCGGCATTACTGGGTTTCCGTCACGGAAAAAATCGCGCGCCCGGTGCTGGAAAATCTGGCGCGGCGCGAGCTGAAAATGAAAATGCCGGTCGAGGAACAGCCCGGTGCAAAGCGCGCGGGCTATGCGCACTTGGAGGCGTTTGGCCGGCTGCTCTGCGGCCTCGCGCCGTGGCTGGCGCTAGAAAACCTGGCGGGCGGCGAGTTGAAATTGCAGCAGGAGTTTTTGCGGCTCGCGCAGTCGTCGCTCGACGCCGCCACGGATCCCGGCTCGCCGGATTTCATGAATTTCACGACCGACGGGCAGCCGCTGGTGGACACGGCGTTTCTCGCGCAGGGAATCTTACGCGCGCCGAAAGTTTTGTGGGAACCTTTGGAGCCGCGCGTAAAAAAACAAGTTGTCGCTGCCCTGAAGTCCTCGCGCAAAATCTCGACACCGACCGGCAACAACTGGGTGATGTTCGCGGCGATGATCGAGGCGGCGCTGCTCGAATTCGGCGAGCCGACGTTGCCGGAACGGCTGGAAGACGGCGTCCGCAAGATGCTCGGCTGGTATGCCGGTGACGGCGCGTATGGCGACGGCGAATTTTTCCATTTCGATTATTACAACAGTTTCGTCATCCACCCGATGCTGGTGGAAGTGCTGCAAACACTGGCGAAACACGACGCGCAGTTTTCCGTGGCGCTGAAAATGATTTTGCAACGCGCGAAACGATATGCCGAAATTCAGGAGCGGCTCATCGCGCCGGACGGGACTTTTCCATCGCTTGGCCGCTCGACGACGTATCGCTTTGGCGCGTTTCAAACGCTGGCGCTGGTGGCGCTGCGGCGCGAGCTGTCGGAGAAAATCAAGCCCGCACAGGTGCGGTGCGCGCTGACGGCGGTCATCCACAAAATGATCGAAGCGCCGGGAACCTTCGACGCGGACGGCTGGCTGCAAATTGGATTTTGCGGCCACCAGCCGGCGCTGGGGGAAAATTACATTTCCACCGGCAGCCTGTATTTGTGCAGCGTGAGCCTGCTGCCGCTGGGGCTGCCGCCGGGATATGAATTTTGGAACGCGCCGGCGGAGAAGTGGACCTCGCAGAAGCTATGGTCGGGGGAGAATTTGTTCGCCGACCACGCCCTGACCGACACGCGCAATGCGCCCCTGCCGACCTTGAGCCGATGATTTTCCCGTGACGGCGGGGTAAAATCCGGCATCCTGTGCATGAACAATTCAAATTTAATGCCTTTGAATAAGCGATTTTTTCTGCCGGCGGATCAACATAGCCCGGCAATTTTGAATGTGTCTGGTTCGCTCATAAGTCGCCTTTCTCGTTCCCGCTAATTTGCCCGAATGAATCACTTTTGCACGCTGGCGGCAATGCCAAAGAAAAGAATCGTTCCGCGCAATTTATTTTCAAACCAGTCCTGACAGCGGCGGGATTGGGTAAGTAGGTCAAAATGTTTAAGCCGGGGGTCCTTGGGCTTTTGCCGTCCGGGTGCGGGGCCTCCATAATACTGAAAAGACTGGCCAAGATTCATCCGGTTGTTGGTCAGAGTCTCAAAATTTTCAGCCTCGAATCCCAAGACGGATGCCAAAACTTTCAATTGCTGACCGTCAGGCTGTTGGATGTTGCCCTCCCATAAGTCAAAGTGCGGTCGACGGTGTTGGTGAAAATCAAACCGTTGCTATTATACGGCTGTTCGTTATCCCATTTCTCCGGGATGGCAACCGGGATTGCCATTTTGGTCGTTTTCGTCCTGCTTCATAGATTTGCAACTCGTTTTTTCAGTCCGCCACCGGTTTTTCCTGCACAAGGAGTTGTTTCGACAGTATTTTTGGCTCCAATGCTTGGTTTCTACCGAATGCGAAAACCATCCATTACCGTCACCTGCAAGGGCTGGTCGCGGCGCTCGGCGAAGCGCCTCACATAATTTTTCCACTGCACGGCGTTCGTGAAATCGCCGCTGCGATCCCAGCACGCGCCGAAATAATACGTCAGCGGCTGGCCGACCTCCGCCTGCGTGATGGCCAGCATGTTGCGGATGGGCGGATAACCCTCGTGCGTCGGCTGCGGCACATTGGCATGGAGCTTGGCCTCGGTCAGGTTCGGATTGTCGTTCGTGAACGCCAGCACGCTGCCTTTGGGCAGGACAATGGCGTCGCCGATGACGCCTTTCGGCTGGTCTTCCGGCTGCCAGTAGGCGAGCCAGCCGGCGTCCAAATCGTGCGTGATGGATTCCTCGCGGTTGGTGGGGCAGGCGCGCTCGGCCAGGCCGACACCGACGGTCAACGGCGTTTTGTCGTCGCTCGCGAACGTGCTTTGCGCCTTGGTGAAATAAGAACCCGCGTCAATGCTGTAACGCTTCGTCTCGGAAACCATCCGGCCGTTGCCGGCGTCCCACGCGTCGTAGGTCAGCTCAAATTCCGAGCGCACCGGGCCGGTGGTGATGAGCTTCCAGTTGTGATAATTGCTGGAGACGTGCAGCTTCGTCCCGTCCCAGATGCCGAGGCC
>CAISYZ010000186.1 GCA_903889895.1 uncultured Verrucomicrobia subdivision 3 bacterium
CAACGAGTTTCTCGCGCATCGCCCACGGCTGCGCCATGTGGACGAGCGTCGGATAAATCACCGCTGCGCCGTGCGGATGGTAGTTACCCGAAGTGTCACCGCAAATTTTCGCGCACTTGATATGCTTGCGACCCGGAAACAGCGATAGGTTTTCCATCGCATACAAAATGCGGCGCTGCGACGGCTTGAGCCCATCGCGAACGTCGGGCAACGCGCGCGAAATGATGACGGACATCGAGTAGTCGAGGAACGAGTTCTTGATCTCGTCGGCGACGTTGATCTTGGAAATCTTTTCGCCTTGCGTGTAAGCGCCGCCGCTCGGTTTTTGTTCCGGCGATTGCGGTGGCTGATTCGGTTCAATTTCGTCTGGCATGATACGGATTCGGGAAAAAGTTAAATTGGATCAAACGTCGAGGTTGCGAACGTTCAGCGCGTTGTCTTCGATGAACTGGCGGCGCGGTTCGACTTCATCGCCCATGAGCCGCACGAACATTTCTTCGGCCTCAATCGCGTCGGTCAGCTCGATGCGCAGCAACTTGCGGTTGACCGGATTCATCGTGGTCTCGAAAAGTTCTTTTGCGTCCATTTCGCCGAGACCTTTGAAGCGATACATCTGGATGCCCTTCTTACCGACATTTTTCACGCCCGCCAGGATTTCAGGAATCGAGAACAGCGGCGTCACCGTCGCGCGTTCACCTTCGCCCTCGGTCAGCTCAAACAGTGGCTTGTCCTGCGCGGCGTAATGATCCACCGCGAGACCTTTCTTGGAAAGTTTGCCGAGCAAATCCGCGATGGCCTTGCCTTCGAGGTGCAAACTGGAGATTTTCGCGCGGCGCGTCGGACCGTCCTTCTTGCGCACCTCGGTATCGCCGCTGAACAGGTCGCTGTTGGCCAGCTTGAATTCCTCCAACTCCTCGTTCGCGATGAAATAATGCACCGTGTCGTTGTTACCATCGCGCACCTTCACCATGAACTGCGGCAGCGTGCCATCCTTCGCGCGTTTCTCAACATAGTCCGCGAAATCGCCACCGAGCCGCTTGATGTAGGTCGCGTGTTTGTCCAACGATTCGAGCAGCGCCAGAATCTCCTCAAGCTGCTTCGGGTTAAATTCTTTTCCATCGGCAAGATTTTTCAACTTCACTTCCTCCACGCCGTTTTGCAACAGGATGCGGTTGAGTTGCACGTCGTCGTCAATGTAATCGGTCTTTTTCTTGCGCGTGATGCTGTAAAGCGGTGGCTGCGCGATATAGACGAAACCCTGCTTCACGAGCTGCGGCATCTGGCGGTAGAAAAACGTTAGCAGCAGGGTGCGGATGTGCGAACCGTCCACGTCGGCATCGGTCATGATGATGATTTTGTGGTAGCGCAACTTCTCGAGATTGAACGCGCCTTCGCCCTCGCCGTCGCCGATGCCCGTGCCGATGGCCGTAATCATTGTGCGGATTTCATTGTTCTGAAGCACCTTGTCAAGCCGCGCCTTCTCCACATTGATGAGTTTGCCGCGAATCGGCAGAATCGCCTGAAACTTCCGGTCGCGCCCCTGCTTGGCGGAGCCACCTGCAGAGTCACCCTCGACAATGTATAGCTCGGTGTTTTCCGGATCGCGGTCGGAGCAATCCGCCAGCTTGCCCGGCAGACCGCCGCCGGTCAGAGCGGATTTGCGGACCGCCTCGCGCGCCTTGCGCGCCGCCTCGCGGGCGCGGGCAGCCGTGAGTCCTTTTTCGATGATGCGCTTGGCGATGGGCGGATTCGCATCGAAATAACTCATCAAACCCTCGTAGCTGATCGAGCCGACAATGCGTTCCACTTCCGGCGACAGCAACTTCACCTTCGTCTGCGATTCAAATTTGGGATCGCTGTGCTTCACCGAAATCACCGCCGTCAAACCTTCGCGCACGTCGTCGCCGGTAATTTGCGGATCCTTTTCCTTCAAAATCTCATTCGCCTTTGCGTATTGATTGATGGCGCGGGTGACCGCGCTGCGAAAGCCGGAAAGATGCGTGCCGCCATCGGGATTGTGGATGGTGTTGGTGTAGCACAGCACCTGGTCGTTGTAGCTGTCGTTGTATTGCAGCACGACTTCGACATGGACCTCGATCTCCTTGTCATCCAGCTTCTCCTTCATTTCCTTGCGGAACGAAATCGGCTTGGGATGCAATGGCTCCTTGCTCTTGTTGAGCTGCTTGACGAATTCCTCGACGCCGTTCTTGTAATAAAACCGTTCCGGCTCGGCGGCGGATTTGCGCTCGTCGGCAAAAATGATTTCCAGACCCGAATTCAAAAACGCCAGCTCGCGCAAACGTTGCGCAATGATTTCCGTCTTGAATTCCACCGTCTCGCGGAAAATTTCCGCGTCCGGCTTGAAGGTGATATGCGTGCCCGTGTTCTTCGACTTGCCGATAACTTCCAGCTTCTTCGTCGTTTTGCCGCGCTCGAACTCCATGTGATAGACCTGTTCGTTACGCGAGACTTCCACCTCGAACCATTCACTGACCGCGTTGACGCACTTCGCGCCAACGCCGTGCGTGCCCCCAGAAAATTTATAACCGCCCTGACCGTATTTGCCGCCGGAATGCAGCGTCGTCAGCACCAGCTCGACGCCCGGCAAACCGGAATCCTTGTTGATGTCCACCGGAATCCCGCGCCCGTTGTCGCGGATGGAAATCGAGCCGTCCACATGGATGGTCACCTCGATGCGGTCGCAGTGGCCGGCGAGATGCTCGTCCACGGAATTGTCCAGCACTTCGCTCACGCAATGATGCAGCGCGCGTTCGTCCGTGCCGCCGATATACATGCCGGGTTTTTTGCGGACGGCTTCAAGGCCCTTGAGCGAAGACAGTTTGGAAGCGTCGTAATTGCCATCGGCAATCTTGTCTGGCGACGCGATTTTATCTTCGGGCAAATCAGAAATACTCGACATAATTATGGTGCAATTCCGGCTAAAATTTGGTGCGGCAATGACTGGTAAAAATATATGAAAATCTGCCAGTATTCACAATGCGAAACTGCGGGTATTTTTGGCAAAAAACACCATTAGTTGTGGCATTTTATACTTGCCAACCAAACCCGTTGTGGATGCAAAAAATCGCCACCCAACCCGTTTGTGAACAAATCCAACTCGCTTTTTCCCGCCGCAATCCGTAATTTCGACAGATGGACTCGACTGAAAAGAATTTTGCCCATCCCGATCAATTTGTCCGCCGCCACATCGGCCCGAACGCGCCAGAAACCGGCGCGATGCTCGCGCTCCTCGGACACAAGAATCTCGACGAGTTGATTGACGCCGCCGTGCCGAAAAAAATCCGGCTGCCGAAAAATTTGAAGCTGCCCGCCGCGCGTAGCGAACACGACGCGCTCGCCGAACTCAAGCGCATCGCCTCCGAGAACAAGGTGTTCCGCTCGTTCATCGGCCAGGGTTATTACGGCACCATCACGCCGCCGGTCATCCAGCGCAACGTCCTCGAGAACCCCGGCTGGTATACGCAATACACGCCGTATCAGGCCGAGATTTCCCAAGGCCGGCTCGAAGCGCTGCTGAACTTTCAGACCATGGTCACGGACCTCACCGCGATGGACATTGCGAACGCCTCGCTGCTCGACGAGGCCACCGCCTGCGCCGAGGCCATGATGATGAGCCACCGGTTCAAAGGCTCAGACGCGCGCAATGTTTTCTTCGTCTCGGAAAATTGCCATCCGCAAAACATCGAGGTCGTCCGCACGCGCGGCGAAGCGCTCGGAGTCAAGGTGCTGGTCGGCGACCATCACACGTTTGTATTTTCTGAAAATGTTTTTGGCGCGCTGGTGCAATATCCGGATACGTTCGGTGCCATCCATGATTTCGCGCCATTCATCGCGAAGGCGCATGCCGCCGGGGCGATGGTCACGGTTTCAGCGGATCTGCTCGCGCTCACCCTGCTGAAGCCGCCGGGGGAATTCGGGGCGGACATCGCGGTCGGCAGCGCGCAGCGCTTCGGCGTGCCGCTGGGCTACGGCGGACCGCATGCGGCGTTTTTCGCCACGAAGGATGAATTCAAACGCCAGATGCCGGGGCGTATCATCGGTGTCTCGAAAGATTCGCGCGGCAAGCCTGCGCTGCGCCTCGCGCTCGGCACGCGCGAGCAGCACATCCGCCGCGAGAAAGCCACGAGCAACATCTGCACCGCGCAGGCGTTGCTCGCGAACATGGCGTCGCTTTACGCGTGCTACCACGGGCCGAATGGATTGAAGAAAATTGCCGAGCGAGTTCATTCAATGGCTGATTACTTTGCCGGCGCAATTATGGCAAACGGCTTCACCGTTGATTATGCGGAATTTTTCGACACCGTTGGCGTTGAATGCAAATCAGGCATGCAACGCGACGAAATCATTCAACGCGCAACCGAATCTTTAATCAATATTCGCCAGCATGGAGAAAAATTAATTCTCGTTTCGTTCGATGAAACTTCCAGTTTTGCAATCTTGTATGAGTTGATTTCCGTTTTTACGGGCAAGCCGTTGAAATCTCTCACGCCCAAAAAACATTTCGAAGTTGGAGAAATAAAATTGGGATTTAGAGATCAGTTCAAACGTAGCAGCAAATTCCTCCAACACTCCGTCTTCAACCGCCATCACAGCGAGACCGAGATGCTCCGCTACATCAAGCGGCTCGAATCGCGCGACCTTTCGCTCACGGCCTCGATGATTCCGCTCGGCTCCTGCACGATGAAGCTCAATGCGGCAGCGGAAATGTTTCCGGTGTCGTGGCCGGAGTTTGCGAAGATCCATCCGTTCGCGCCGCTCGGTCAGGCGCGCGGCTACCAGATCCTTTTCCAGAACCTCGAAGACTGGCTGGAGGAATGCACGGGCTTCGCGGGCATTTCCTTGCAGCCCAACGCCGGTTCGCAGGGCGAATACGCCGGCCTGCTCGTCATCCGCGCGTATCACGAGTCGCGCGGCGACGCGCATCGGAACGTCTGCCTGATTCCCACCTCGGCGCACGGCACGAATCCGGCGAGCGCGGCGATGGCGGGGATGAAGATTGTCGCCGTGGCGTGCGACCCCAACGGCAACATTGATGTCGCCGACTTGAAGGCGAAGGCCGAGGCGAACCAAAAGGATTTGTCCTGCCTGATGATCACCTATCCCAGCACGCACGGCGTGTTTGAGGAAACCATCCAGCAGATTTGCGAAATCATCCACGCGAACGGCGGGCAGGTTTACATGGACGGCGCGAACATGAACGCGCAAGTCGGCCTCACCTCGCCAGGTTTCATCGGCGCGGACGTGTGCCATTTGAATTTGCACAAGACGTTTTGCATTCCGCACGGTGGCGGCGGGCCGGGCGTGGGACCGATTGGTGTGGCGAAGCATCTCGTGCCGTTTCTGCCGAGCCATCCGGTGTTCACCGCGCGACTGGACGAAGATCATTCCAAGAAACACATCGGCCCGGTCAGCGCCGCGCCGTGGGGCAGCGCGAGCATCCTGCCGATTCCGTGGATGTATATCGCGATGATGGGCGCGGACGGCCTGACCGAGGCGACCAAGTTCGCCATCCTCAACGCGAATTATATTTCCAAGCGGCTGGAGAATTATTTTCCCACGCTCTATCGCAGCAATGGCCTCGTAGCGCACGAATGTATTTTGGATTTGCGCGCTTTCCACGCCACCACCGCCGAGGATGTGGCCAAGCGCCTGATGGATTATGGCTTCCACGCGCCCACGCTCTCGTGGCCCGTCGCCGGCACACTGATGGTGGAACCGACCGAAAGCGAATCCAAATACGAACTCGACCGTTTCTGCGACGCGATGATTGCCATCCACGCCGAAATGACTGCCGTGGAAAACGGCACCGCTGACGCGAAGAACAATCTGCTCAAGAACGCGCCGCACACGGCCGACCAGATTGCCAGCGATGCTTGGAACCGGCCTTACAGCCGCGAACAGGCGGCGTTTCCGGCGAAGGATTTGCACGACTACAAATTCTGGCCGCACGTCAGCCGCGTGGACAACGTCTTCGGCGACCGCAATCCGGTTTGTTCGTGCGTGGGGATGGAGAATTATGCTTAAAGAAATTATTTTTGCTATTTCAGCGAGCGGTATAGCCATAGCTGCTCTGGCATGGTTGGCAAAAGCGATAGTTTTGCATTTCTTGTCAAAGGATGTTGAAACCTTCAAAGCAAAAATTCAGGCGGAATCGGAAATCGAGATTGAAAAACTTAAAAGCGCATTAAATCAAACTGCGTATGAACACGAAGTTGTTTTTGGGCATCTTCATAAGCAGCGGCTTGAGGCAATTTTACAAATTCATGCAGCCTTGTTAGATGTTAAATCCGCCGTAGAAAGAGTGGTCACACTTCATCAGGGACCAAATTTCCATGAAGACAGAATCACCAACGGACGGATTGCGGAAGAAAAAGCTCGTGATTTTTATCCGCTTTTTGAACAAAAGAAGTTATTTCTAGACGAAAAGCTGGCCGAAGAGATTGATGCTTTGGTTGTGAAATTTTTTCAACTCACTATACGTTTCAATGTAGAAATGACATTGGCAACATCGCCGATTACTCATGAAAGACATGAAACAGCGTCAAACGTATGGACAGCTAATTGGAATGCCTTCGAGAAGGAATTGAAGCCAATCATGCGGTCACTTGAAAATCAATTCAGAAGTTTATTAGGCGTTTCTCCGAGCCAGAAGTCCGATAAATAAGTTACCCAATCCGTGTTCATTGCCGTCCATCCCGTCTTCATTTCATTTCGGCGCGGCAAGCCGTGGTTCATTTGATTTCAGAAGGCTTCGTTCGGCGGGAATTTCTCGAAAAACCAAGGTTTTCGGCGGTTTTGCCGGTGGCAGCGTTCATAAACCGACCGGCAGAGGTCATTTGGCGACTGACAGACGCAATAAGTCAACTGACAGACGCGATTTGGCGGTTGTCAGTGGTCAAAAATCAACAGCACGAGGTCGTCCGGCAACTGGCAGATGTCATCCGGCGACCGCACATGGTCATAAATCAACAGCACGAAGCCATTTTCCAACCGACATATGCGATTGGGCGACCGGCAGATGGCGTTTTTCAATTTCCAGATCGAATCGGGCAACTGACAGACGCAATCTTTTGACCGGCAGATTGAATCCGGCGGCCGGCGGGGCGTTGCGGCGGGTGAAAGTTTCACTCGCCGCGCGGCAAATGGAGTTCGGACTGGATGGCGGCGAGTTCCGCGCGCGGTTCGTCGGCGACATGGTCCAGCCGGTCGGCGCGCTGATACCAGTAGCGGGCGTTGGCGAGGTCGCCTTCGACCTTATGCAGCACGGCATGAATCCACGCGGCGCTGGGGTCGTCTTCGTGGCGCTGGACCAGTTGATGCGCGGTGTCCCAGTCGCCGGCGAGGGCCAGTTCAATTGCGCGGAGCAGTTCAGTTTTTGGCGCGTTCATACCGGTTGTTTTAACGGTGAACGGCGGCGGCGGCAAATGGATTTGCTCTTGCATCAAAATGGGCGCTTCCGCAAGCTGGCGGCAGCCATGAAAATCACAGATGTATTGCGCGCGGAACACGCGGTGTTCCACAACCTGTTCGACCACATCGAGGCCAGCGTGCCGAAGCTCAAGACGCTCGGCGAGGTGAAGGCGCTCGCCGCGGTGGTGGACAAGGTGCATGCGCCGCATTCCAAATTGGAGGATGACCTGTTCATCGAGCCGCTGGAGCCGTATTTCGACCAGATGGGCCAGCGCGAGACGTTTCACGCGGAGCATGAACACATTGAGTCGACGTTAATCAAGGTGCAGAAGGCGCGCACGCTCAAGGACGCAAAGAAGATTTTGCTGCAAGCCATCGCCGCGTCGCGCAAACATTTCGACAAGGAAGAGCGCATCGTGTTCCCGCTGGCCGAACGGATTCTCAAGGCGAAAACCCTGACCGATCTGGGCGCCCAATGGTTATCGCGCCGCGACCCGGCAAAAAAATAATCAGGCGATTTCGATTCCCACCGGGCAATGGTCGCTGCCCAGCACCTCCGGACGAATATAGGCCTTTTTCAGGCGCGGCCGCAGCTTGGCGGAGAGCAGGAAATAATCAATGCGCCAGCCGACATTCCGTGACCGCGCGCCGGACATCGGGCTCCACCAGGTGTAATGTCCTCCACCCGGCTCGAACTCGCGGAAGGTGTCCACGAACCCCGCGTTCACAAACGCGGTGAAGCCGGTGCGCTCCTCGATGGTGAAGCCATGATTGCGGACATTCGCCTTGGGATTCGCCAGATCAATCTCCGTGTGCGCCACATTCAGGTCGCCGCAAAAGATGACGGGCTTTTTCTTTCCCAACTGCTTGAGATATTTTAAAAAGTCCGCATCCCACACCTGACGATACGGCAGGCGTTCCAGTTCACGCTTGGAATTGGGCGTGTAAACATTGACCAGAAAAAAATCTTTATACTCGGCGGTCAGCACGCGGCCTTCCTTGTCATGTTCCGCGATGCCGATGTGCGGCGTCACCTGGAGCGGACGTTCCTTCGTGAAGATGGCGGTGCCGGAATACCCCTTTTTCTCCGCGCTGTTCCAATAAGTCGTGTAAGTCGCCGGCCAAAGCTGTTCCACTTGGTCCGGCGTGCATTTGGTTTCCTGTAAACAGAGGATGTCCGGCTTCTCCGTGTCGAGAAATTCCAGAAAATTTTTCTTCAACACGGCGCGCAGGCCGTTGACGTTCCAGGAAATGAGTTTCATTCCGCCTGAAAAACCGTGACGCTCAACGGCGGCAAATTAAATTCCGCCGAATATTGCTGGCCGTGGGCTGCAATATTTTGCGCGGTAACGCCGCCGTAATTTCCCTGATTGCTGCCGCCGTAAATTTCCGCGTCGCTGTTCAACGCCTCTTTCCATTTGCCGCCGCACGGCACGCCGACGCGATAGCCGGGGCGCGGCACCGGCGTGAGATTTAGAATAACAACCGTGTGGTTCTTGCCGTCGGCGGTCTGACGCAGGAACGACAGCAAGCTGTTCTCGCGGTCGTTGCAGTCAATCCATTGAAAACCCGCGTGGTCGTAGTCCGCCGACCAGAGCGCCGGGGAATTTCTGTAAAGATGGTTCAAATCTGCAAGAAATTTTTGCGCGCCGGCGTGGAACGGCCCCGCGCCGAGCAGCCACCAGTCGAGCTGCGCGTTCTCATTCCATTCCTTGACCTGCCCGAATTCACCGCCCATGAACAAAAGTTTTTTTCCGGGAAACAACCACTGGTAGCCAAGCAGCGTGCGGAGGTTCGCAAATTTCTGCCAGTCGTCGCCGGGCATCCGCGTGATGAGCGAACCTTTGCCGTGGACCACTTCGTCGTGCGACAGCGGCAGGACGAAATTTTCATTGTGATGATACAGCATCGCAAACGTGAGATCGTTCTGATGATACTTGCGATGAATCGGCTCGTGCTTGAAATAACCAAGCGTGTCGTGCATCCAACCCATGTTCCACTTGAACGTGAAACCGAGTCCGCCGATGTAAGGAGGCCGCGTCACCTGCGGCCAAGCGGTGCTCTCCTCGGCGATGGTCACCACGCCGGGAAATTCCGTCTGCGTGATGTGGTTGAATTTTTTCAGGAATTCAATTGCCTCCAGATTTTCGCGCCCGCCGTATTGATTCGGAATCCATTCGCCGGCCTTACGCGAATAGTCGAGGTAAAGCATCGAGGCAACGGCGTCCACGCGCAGGCCGTCGATGTGAAAACGTTCGCACCAGTAAAGCGCGTTGGCGACGAGGAAATTCACCACCTCGTGCCGGCCGAAATTAAAGATGAGCGTGCCCCAATCCTGATGCGCACCCTTGCGCGGGTCCTCGTGTTCGAACAACGCCGTGCCGTCGAACTTGGCCAGCGCCCATTCGTCGCGCGGAAAATGCGCGGGCACCCAATCCACGATGACACCGATGCCAGCCTGATGCAGCGCGTTGACGAGAAACTGAAAATCGTCCGGCGTGCCGAAGCGGCTCGTCGGCGCATAAAAGCCCGTGACCTGATAACCCCACGACGGATAAAATGCATGTTCCGCCACGGGCAAAAATTCGACGTGCGTGAAGCCCATCTTCGTGACGTATTCGGCGAGCGGCTGCGCCAACTTGCGATAACTCCACGATTCCGTAGCCGTCTTTTTTTGCCACGAGCCAACGTGGACTTCATAAACGCTCATCGGCGAACGCAACGCGTCGCGCTCCTTGCGTTGCTTCAGCCACGCGTCGTCGCTCCAGGAAAACTTCTTGGTATCCCAAACAATCGCCGCCTGCTTGGGTGCAACCTCGAAGAAAAAACCGAATGGATCGGTGTTCAATTTGACATGGCCGTGCGCATCACGGATCTCAAACTTGTAATGTGCGCCCTGCCCCACGCCGGGAATAAAAATCTCCCACACGCCGGACGCGCCGAGCATCCGCAGTGCGTGGAACCGCCCGTCCCAGTTGTTGAAATCGCCCACGACGCTGACGCGCTGCGCGTTCGGCGCCCAGACCGCGAAGCTCGTGCCGTGAACGCCGTCAATCGTGCGGAGCTGCGCGCCGAGCTTGTCGAAAATCTTCCGTTCATCGCCTTTGCCAAAAAGAAACAAATCAGATTCACCCAATGTCGGCAGAAATGAATAGGCATCGCGCGTGCGGCGAGTCTGGCCGGCCTTGTCCGTGACGATCAAATCGTAGGCATAAACCATTTTTGCCGCCGTGGTGACGGCTTCAAAAATATCCGTGTTCGGAATCCGCTGGAGTTCCAACTTCGGCTTGTTTTTTTCATGCACCGGCGCGATTTCGACTTTTTGCGCATCGGGCAGGAGCGCACGGATGACGAGCCCGGATTGGTCGCCAAGCGGGTGCATGCCGAGAAGCGTGTGCGGGGACTGATGCGTGAGTTCAACCAGACTGCGAAGTTCGTCGGGCGTCAGAATCATGATGCGACTCTAGCAAAGTATTTTTGGCAAGGCACGACAAAGAAACGTCGCGGGCTTAAAATGTTCACACCGGAAAAAGACCACCGACAAAAAGAAAAGCGGCCGGACACTACTCCGGCCGCTTCAACAACACTTTAAATCTTTTGTTGGAGTCACTACTTCCAACATCAAAAGCATAACACAGCGGCGGATTTTGGCTTGTCCCCAGTTATGGTTACATGCAGGGGACAAGAAAACTCAGGGTTTTTGAAGGATTTTGGCAAGCTGGCGGCGGTGAACCGCGGGCTGGCCTTCCGACCAGACGACAAATTGGGAGCGGGCGATTTTTTGTGCCACCGGCAATTGCGCGGTGAGGCGGCGGCGAATCTGGTCATCGGTCCAGCCCCGGGCCAACAGCCGTTCGCGCTGGGATGACGGCGAGCAGGCCAGGCAAATGATTTCATCGAACTGGTTTTCCGCCTGCGTCTCGAACAGCAGCGGGATGACGACGACGGCCAGCGGCCAATTTTCCCGACGCCACGTTTCAACCTGCGCCAGCCAGCATTCGCGGATGCGCGGATGCAGGATGTTTTCAAGCTGCTTCCGTGCGGATTCGTCGCCGAAAACTTTTTCAGCGAGCGCGGCGCGGTTAAGCGAACCGTCGGATAGAATCATTTCGCCGCCGAATTCGCGGCGAATTTCCGCCAGCGCGGGGCGGCCGGGCTGGACGAGTTCGCGGGCCAGTTCATCCGTGTCCACCACCCGCGCGCCCAGCGACAAAAGAAAACCGGCGGCGGTGGATTTGCCCATCCCCACGCCGCCGGTCAAACCGAGGAGCTTCATGCCGGAAGCCGGTCGTTACGGACCGGTGACCGCCCGGTAGAACCGGTGCGCAAAGTTGGTGGCATCAAAGTTGGTGAACGTGAAGGGCTCAGTATTCGTCAGGATGGGAATCCACGAAAGCAGGTTCGTGGAGGCCTGGATGATGACGGACTGGCCGGGCGCGTTGGTGATGCTCAACTGGAAGCCGCCGCCCGACCCACCCAGAACGGCGGACAATTGCGGGGCCGGCGGATAGGCGACATTGACAAGAGCCGAGGCGGAATTGTTGTCCGGATTGGGATCGGGCGTGGACGCCTGGGCGATGGCCGTGGCCTCAACGGTGCCGGCGGCGGCCGGCGTCTGGACGGTGAGCGTCAACGAGGCTCCGGCCGTATTGGTCAGGCCGTTGGTGGTGACCGACCAGGAAACCTGGGAGCCTTCGACGAGAATCTGATTAGCCAGCGTCGCGTTGCTGGAGAGCAGGCTGGCACCGGACGGCAATGTGACGGAGACCAGCACGTTGCTGGAGGTGCAATAGCCGTAGTTGGTGACGGTGAGGCTGTAAACCACATTGGAACCGGGCAACGCATTGGTCGGGCTGACGGACATGGTCACACCCAAATCCGCCACGAGGCCGACGGGGTTGGCCAGCGTCAAGGTGATGAACCAGCCGTTGGAAATCATGCCGCCGAAGAGCGTCGGGGAATCATCCATCACAAACAACGCCCAGGTGCCGTTGGGGCTGCCGCCGTTCACGGCGGAAAGCGTGGCGCCATAGGGCGGCGGCGGCGGAGAAATATGCAGCGCCAAATTATAGTTGGCCCCCGTGGTGAGGGCGTTGATCAGATTGGTGCCGTTGGGCGTGCCCAGGCCGGTGCACAGGTCATAGTTTGTCACCGCATAAAACAGGTTGGGGCTGCCGCTCCAAGTGTTGTTGCCGGTCGTGATGTCATTAAAACAGTTGGTGTAGGTCGAAATGCCGGCAATATGGTAGATGGCCGGATTAATAAAACCGATGGCCCCACGTCCGGAATTCGTGCCCTGCTGGTTGATCAAGGAGGTGAAAGCCGCCCACAACGGAGACGCACAACTGGTGCCACCGACCTGATATTCCACCCCGCCATCGGCGATCACGAGCACATTATCCGCCGTCAGGGCGACATCGGGGAAATTGCGATAGGTCGTGGAACCCTGGCAAGCCGTCATGCTGACATTCGTCTGCCAATAAGGAATCTTGTAATAGGTGCTGATGCCGCCGCTGCTGCCAATCCCGTCGGCACCGTATTCAATGCCCCAATTCCAAACGGTCTCAGAAATTTTGGCCGAAGCGGTCGGGGTCATCGTCAGCGTGGTGCCACCCACGGAAGTGACATAAGCGCTGTCGGCGGGCGTGCCAAAGCCAAACGGGCTGTCCACCGTGCCGGCGGGATAGGCACAGCTGTCGCCGGCGGCCACAAAGAAAGACTGCCCCTGCAGGGCCATCTGCTGGAAAATGGCATCGGTGGTGGCTGACGGTCCACCGGTCCAGCCCCAAGAACAGCTTACCTGATTGGCGAGGTCGTCCGTGGCAATCTTGTTCAACACGTCGTTGGGATGAAAGTTATTAGGGTCGCCTTCATACACAATGATTTTGGCCAGCGCCGGCGCCATGGAGACGGCCATCTCGATGTCCAAGGAGACTTCCACCTCGCCGCCGTTGCCGGTGGGAGCGCCGCTGAAACCATCCAGCAAAACATTTTGCAGCGGAATATTGGTGCGACCGGCCAGCGTTTCGTAGGCCTGAATGTCACTGGCGTTATAACCATCAAACTGCACCAGCGCCACACTTTGAATGGCGCCATTAAGGGACGAGCCCGGGATGTAGGCATTGCGAAAGTCATTGCCAACATAGGTGCCAAACGGACCGGAACCGGTGTTGTGCTTGGCCGTGGGGACCGGCAATTTGGGAATATGGGCCTGCGAAGTCACGTCGGCCGATTGCGTCAACGGCCTGGCTTGGTAATGGGCCTGCGGACGGCGGTAGCTGTCCAGACCGCTAATGTCTTGAACCACCAATCCCGCCGGCACCGAGGGCTCGCTGTCCGGCGCATAGAAATCGCGGTTCTCGCTCGGATGATGATATGTATGCAGCTTGATTTGAAACGCCTGCTCAACATCCGAGGATTTGCCGCTGACATCCACCAGCAGCCGGTTGGAATACGTGGTGGTCACGGTCAACCCGTGCTGTTTGGCAAACGCGACAACCGCCTGATAATCTTTTTCCGTGGGGCTGAATTGATCCGCAAACTGCGCCGGCGTCAGAAATTTATGATAGTTCGGACTGGCCGGATCATAAACCTCCTGAAGCAGATTGGTGAGCGCGGCCTGATTGCGCAAGGCCAGACCGATGGCCAAATGCAAGGTTGTATCCCCGGCCAGTTGTGCCTTGACGGGCAACTGCGACACGACGCCGAGGTAATGACCCGGCAACGTCACGCGACCGGCATCTGCCGCCAGCGCGCCGGTGCCGGACAACGCCAGGGCCAGCGTCAAACCTGTCATCAAAAAACTATTGCGAATTAAATTCCTCATATAACGATTTCGTTTCATGCCAATCAAGGGAAGGTGACGGGTGACGGCCATTGCGTCGGTTTGTTCGTGCCGGTGACAATCTGACCATTCTGGGTCAGATTCGTCGCCGCCGCGTCGTCAAAGGTGAGCGTTACTTTGGTGATCTGATTGCCCGCACCGGCGTGCGACATGATCAACGTGTCTGACTGGTTGGGAGCCACCACCAGCGCGCTCATCTGGCCGGGCTCGTAATGGCTCAAATTGGTCAAGGTGACGGTGGCCTTGGTGACCACCCCATTCAGACCGCTGATGTTAATGTAGGACGGATACGGACTGGCCACACCGTTCGGATTGATAATGATGGTCGCCGTATTGGAAACGACCGTCTTCCAGGTGCCGAGCGTGAAGGTGAAGATGGCCGTGCCCAGATTGCTGCTGCCGTTCGACAGATTAAAGTTGGCAACAATGTTCTGCGCGTTGGTGCCGTTGGCCACAAATGTATAGGGCTGGAACTTGGCCGCACCGCCCACCGTGAGCAACCCGTAGCTGGCCGACGCGCTAGAAGCGCCGTTGGTAAAGGTCACGCCGTTGGTAGCCACCAACGTGGCGACGAGGTTGGTTACATTCAGGCCCGCGCTGGCGCGGAAGCCGAAGGCAACCGTATTGGTTTCACCCGGATCAATAATACCGTTGGCCGGCGAGAAACCTTCCTTCACCAGCACCGCGCCGGAAGGCACCACCAGACTGCCGCTGACATCGTGGATAGTCAGCGTGCTGAAACTCGGATAAATCAAGGCCGCATTCGTCGGGCTGGACAACTGCATCAACACGGTCAAATCCTGCTGGATGGCAGTGTTGTCCAAAATGGTCACGCCAAAATTCTGGCTGGTCTGGCCATTTGTAAATACGAGCGTGCCGCTAGCTGGCAGGTAATTCTGGTTGGCCACGGCGGTGCCATTGGTGGTGGCATAGTTCACGGAAACCGTGGTGTTGGTGTAGCCGGTGCGGAACACGGTGATGTTTGCAACGACATTGGATTTGAGCACCGTGTAAGTCGGGCTGGAGAACTGCACGCCGCAATTGATGTCCACAATCGTGACCACTTCATTGGTGGGCGCCATCAGCACGCCGGTGGCCGTGGGCTGCGCCAGCACCACGTTGAAGGTGCGGTTGCCTTCCAGCAAATTGTTGCCAATGATCGGCACGACGATGGTGTTCGTGGCGATGCCGTTGGTGAACACGAGCGTGCCGCTGACGGGAACATAATCCGTGCCGGCCACCGCCGTGATGTTGGTGGTGTAATAGCTGACGGAAAGCGGGATGGTGTTGGTGTTCAGCACCACCGGTTCGGCGCTCGGGTTGGAGCAGACCACGGTGATCAACAGGTTGGTGCCGCTCTTCAAGACACTGACCGCGTTGGTGGTGAAGCTCAAGCCCGCCAAGCTACCCTGGATATACACCAGCGCGCTGGACGGTTGCACGACCGTCGTGCCCGCAGACGGTCCGGACAGGTTGATGCCGAACGAAACATTGGTCGTAAGCGAGCGGTTGTAGAGCGGAACGGAAATGGCCGCGACGGTTTCACCGGGATTGAAGGTCATCGTCCCGGTGGACGGGACGTAATTATATCCGGCCACCGCCGTGCCATTGTTGGTGGTCGCGTAATTCACCGTGATAGTGTCATTGGTGTTGCCAAACCGCTGGACAAACACCAGCCCAACCGAGTTGGTCTCACTGACGTAGTTGGTGGCCGACTGGAACGCAAGGCCAGAATTGCCGCTCACAATGGTCACGGTGGCATTGGTCGGTGCGGTCAGCGCCACGCCGGTGGTCGGATTAACCAGATAGACCGAGAAGGTAGTCGTTTGGAACACCAGCGGATTGTTGATCAGCGGAATCTGGAACGACTCGCTCGTCTGGCCATCCGGAATAGAGACGGTGACCGGGCTATTGACATAATTACTGCCGGGTGCCGCCGAGCCGGGCACCAGCACATAATTCACGTTGATGTTATCGGAGAAGCCGTTCGTGCGGAGCACCGTCAAATTGGCAAACCCATCCGTCGAATTCACGACATAATTCGTGGCGCTTAATTGCAACTGGCCCAGCGCAAACACCGTGTCATTGATGGTCAGGGTGGCGTTCGACGGGCTGGTCAGCAAGGAGCCCAGCACATTCGTCAATTGCAAGCCCACCGTGCGATTGCCTTCCGGAATGGTGTTGTTGATGATCGGAATCTGAACAGTCTTGTCCGTGTCGCCCGGATTGAAGGTGACGGTGGCGTTGGTCGGATAATAATCCGTGCCAATCACCGCCGAGCCATTGGTGGTGGTGCTGAAGTTCACCATGCTCGTGCCGCTGGTCGAGCCCTGCCGGATGATATCAATGGTCGCCACACCGTTGACCGTGTTCTTGGGAATTGTATAGTTCGCTGACAGGAAACTCAGCGTGCTGTTCACATTGATAATGGTGAGCACGGCGGTGGACTGGTCGCCCAGACTGGCCGGTGCACTGGGGTTATCCAAAGCCAGATTCACGGTCAGATTGGAGGTGGTGAACAGGTTGTTGATCACCGGCACAAAAATCTGTTCAAACACTTCGCCCGCCGGGAACGCCAGATTGGTGCTGACCGGCAGGTAGTTAACCCCGGCCACTGCGCTGCCGCCGTTCGTGGTGGCAAAATTTACATAGACGAGGCCGGAACCGTCGGCATTCGTGCCGCTGGTGCCACCAGTGCGCGCGACCGTGATGATGCCGAAGCCGGCGTTCTCAGCAATCTGGAAGCTGGCCGAGCTGAACTGGAACGTGCCGGAACCGGTCGCAGAGTTGCCATAGAGCCGGGCGATGTAATCGGCGGCCTGACCGTTGAACTGCGTGAACGCACCGCCGATGACAATCATGCCGTCGGCCGGTTGGACCACGGCAGCATTGACGGCGCCATTAGCGCCAGCACCAAAGTTGATGGTCGGATCCACCACGCCAGTGGACAAAAGGCGGGTCAAGCCGCTGCGGGTGACGCCGTTGGCCCGGGTGAACTGGCCGCCGACTATGATCCGGTTGTCCGCCTGCAAGACGATGGTTGAAACCGTGCCGTTGATGCCACCGGCCGAATTGGTGACAAACGCCAGGTCCAAGCTGCCGTCAGCATTGAGCCGGGCGAGGTGGTTGACCGCAACATTGTTGATGTTCGTGAAATCACCGCCGATGAGAATGCCACCGTCCAGCTGAAGTGCGATGGCACGCACGGCGGCGTTGACACTGACTTTCGCCGCAAAATTGGTGTCCACGGAACCGTTGCTGTTCAGGCGAACCAAATTGGCAACTACCGTATTGTTGAAATTCGTGAAGGAACCGCCCGCCAGCACCTGGCCGGCATTGTAGATGGAATTGGTCGGATACGCAGCAAGGGCATAGACCGCGCCGTTGGCGCCAATACCGGTGGCAAACGTCGCATCCACCGCACCGCTGTTAAACAGGCGGACAATGCCCGGATACGAAGTTCCGTTGAAGGTGCTGAACGCACCGCCTACATATAGCTCACGCGCGCCATTGATGAAGGTTTCGGCCAGGGCAAAGACGGAATTATCCGCGCCCGAGCCGGGACTGAAGCTGCTGTCCAGCGTGCCGTCCGTCATCAGGCGTGCAATGCGGTTGCGCACGGTGCTGTTCACGTTCGCAAAGGCACCGCCGATCACTATCCGGTCATCCGTCTGGCTGATCAGGGCATTGACCGAGCCGTCCGCGCCAGCCAGACCATTGAGAAAGGCCGTATCGAGCGAACCGTCAAGATTCAGACGGGCCACATGACTGCGGCTCGCGCCATCTACCAAACTAAAGCCACCACCGGCCACAATCTGGCCGTCGGACTCAAGTGCGAGCGCCAGCACACTATTGTTCATGCTGCCGGTGAATGACGGATCCAGCGAACCCGGCGGCTGGTTAAACGACTGCACGTCCACGATGTTCACCGGCGATGTGACGGGCGAACCCAAGACGGCACCGGCACTCGGAGTGAACAAATTGACCGTAAAGAAGAATGCGCTGGGCGGCGGGTTCGTCTTGCCGTCATTCAAAATCGGCACGGTGAAGCTGCTGGTCAACTGCCCCTGCGCAAAGTGCAGCACACCATTGGTGGCGACATAGTTCGTGCCGGCAAACGCGGTGACATTGGTGGTGGCAAAATTAACCGTCGCCGCCCCCAAGCCGGAGCCCGAACGTGTGACCGTGATGGTGGCATAGCCACCGTTCTCGTTCACCAGATAACTGGCGCGGCTAAACTGGAACGTGCCGTTGCTGTTGTCATCCACAATGTTCATGACGGCGTTCGTGACGCCCCCCAGAACCAGCGGCGAATTGGTGCCGTTCAAGGTGGGGTTGAACAACGCCAGACCGAACTGCTTGTTGGGCGCGCCCACCACGCTGTTGGTCAGGAGCGGGATGCTGACCGTGCGCGGCGAGACATCACCGCTATTCCAAGTGAGCGTGTTGGTCGTGCCAAGATAATCCACACCATTGATGGCGGTGCCGTTGGTCGTGGCATATTGCACGGTGAGCGTGCCCTTGCTGCCGACGGAACGGGTCACGGTAAAGGCGATGGCCTGCGCGCTCAATTTGGCGGTGTAATAGTTGGTGGTCAGGTTCAGGAAGCCCTGATAGTTCGGATTGATGATGCGCAACACCGCGTTGCTCAAGCCGAGGAAAGCGTTACCACCGCTCGAATCCTGAATGTTGTTCAACAGCAGGTTGACGGTTTTTTCCGCCGTCGAGATATAGCTGTTTTCCAAGATGTTCACGGTGAAATTATTCAAAGACTGACCGGGGCTGAAAATGAGCGAACCGCTCGCCGCCGAATAATCCGTGCCCAGCACCGCCGTGCTGCCGTTGGTCGTGGTCTGGTAAGAGACCGTAACCGTGCCGATGGTGCTATTGGTGCGAACCACATTCACCACGGCGGTCGAATTGGTGGCCGTATAAGTCGGCGAGCTGAAACCAAAGGTGCCGTCCTGATGCCCATTGTCCACGATGGTCAGCGGCGCATAAGATTCACCCAGGGCCACGCCCACCGGAATGTTCTGGCCGCCAAGATAGAACTGGTCGGCATCCGCCGGATTGGCCATTTGCAGACCCGCGCTCAAGTTGCCGGAGGTCTGGCTGTCGTTGATGATGGTGATATTGACGGAGGCCGGACCGTTGAAACCATACTTCAACAACGAGCCATAGGTAGACTGCATGATGCCGGCCGAGCCGAACCAGCCGTCACTGTGCATACGCGAAGGGTCGTTATATTCCCAATCAATGGGATACAGCGGGGCGACCGAACTGTAGGAATAATCCGCGCCGCTCTGGGCCAAACCCGGCAGCACGGCAAAATTTGCGGAGGCATAGCCCAGCGCGCCGTTGGTGCGCACCAAGGTGATCGGCTCGGTCAGCTGGGTCTTGTTGACGGCATAACTGGTGGAAACCATGCCGATGTTGCCGGGCCCGGGCGTGACGCCGCCAATCAGGCGGGCGACGTTGCTCCGGTTGCGGACACCGTCACGCGACTTGGGTTCAAGGGCCGAACCACCTTCGGCAACCCACAGATTCGGATCCGCGAAGCTGGGCAGCAGGCCCCGTTCCTCATCCAGAGTGTCGCGAACGTTATAATCCGCCTGACCACCGCCGACTTCCTGGAACGCACCGCCAATCATCACATTGCCATCACCCTGCACCGCCAATGAATAAACAGTTCCCGGCGCATCACTGAAGAGGATGCGCGGCAGGCCCGCAAACTGGTTGTAGGCCGTGTCCAGGAACGTCGTGTCCAGCGTGCCGTTGGGATAAATCCGCGCGAAGCCGAGGCGGTGCGTGCCGTTATAGGTGGTGAAGGAGCCGCCGAGATACAGCGTGCCGTCCAGCTGCGGCATGATCGAATAAAGGACGCCGTCCAAACCGGTGCCACAATAAAACGCGTTGTCCAACGAACCATCGGCATTGAATCGCACGATACGGCTGGCGGCGGTGCCGTTGACCGTGAGAAAATTGCCGCCGGCGACAATCTGGCTGTTAAGCTGCCAAGCCAAGGACATCACCGCCCCGTCCGCGCCCGAGCCGGGGTTGAATGTGGTGTCGAGCGAGCCGTCAGTGTTCAGGCGGGCGATATTGGAGTAATGCTGGCCGGCGACGTTGAACTGGCCGCCCACCATGATGCCCTGGGAAGACTGCGGGATGCTGACCGAGGCGGTGTAGTTCCAACTGGTGCTGGCGTTGGTGGAGCCGCCCTGGTTCATCACAATCGTGAGAAGATTCGTGGTAAAGCCGCCAACGGGGGCAAACGGCAGCACAATCGAGCCGGGGCCGGTGACATTGCCCGTGTCATAAACCAACACGCCGGTGCCCGCCGCGATGTTGGTGTTGCCATAGAAAATCCTCATGTCGTTGGGATTATTCGCCATGTTGTAGTTCACCGTCAGCGTGCCCGCTGTCAAAGTGCCCAAATTGATGGCCTGATCATCCTCGTTGGTGCTGGATGAGCTTCGGGTAAGGTTGAAAAGCTTCGCCGCCGCCTGCGCCATCGAATAGACCGGGCCGGTCAGGACATTGCTGGCATTGAAGGTCGTGTCCAGTGCACCGGAGGGCAGCAAGCGCGCTACATAGCTGCAAGGCGTGCCGTTATAGGCGGTGAAATCACCACCCGCCAGAATGGATCCGTCCGACTGCAGCAGGACGCTCCAGACCGTGCCATTGAATCCTGATCCCGGATTGAAACTGGTGTCCAAAGACCCATTGGCTGCAACGAGCGCGATGGAGTTTCGCTGGGTGCCTTTATAGGAACTAAAATCACCGCCGATGAACACTTCGTTAGCCGGGGTCAGCGCCAGCGAGCGGATGAACTCGCCGTTTTGAACATTGATACCAATGCCGGAATTGAAGGTGGTATCGAGCGAACCATCAGCATTCAACCGGGCCAAGCCATTGACGATATGCGCGCTGTTGTTGCCATCCGCATAGGTCGCGAAGGAGCCGCCAATGATGGTCTGGTTGGCCGGCGTCAGCGCCAGTGCATAAACTTCACTGAAAGGATCGGTGCCGGGATTGACCACCGACGTGCCGAGCGTCAGCGAATTCGTGACGAAGGCCAAATCCACGGCAAAGTCCGGATTATACAACTCATCCACCGAGCCGGCGGGCGGCACCGTGTCATCAAACAGAATGGTTACCGTGGTTTCCGCCACCATACCGGCCTGAACCGGATTGCCGTCTTTGTCTTCGGTGTAAATCCCGATGCGGACGTCCTTGTTGAACGTGTTCACCTGGTTGTTCTGGATGTTGAAATGAATCGGCTGCGACTGGAACGGATTGTTGTTACCACCCGGGAAGGTGAGCGATCCGTCGGCGCTGGTGAAGTCCGAATTCGTGCCCAAGACGCCGGCGGTGGTTGCCGGGGTTGGCGTGGCATAGTCCGAACCGGCCTGGAGCGGGAAATAGATGTTGCGGTCATCCGCGCCGTTCTTGGTCAGGAAGTAATTGTCAAACCGGTAATAGACGGTGGTGGACGCACGGTTCGTGCCCATGCGGTTGACATAAACCGTCACCGGGGTGTTGGGGAAATAACTCGGCTCATCGCGGGGCACGCGGTAACAGGCCTTGGAGAAGTTGAATACGCCGTTGGTCGGCTGCAAGTTCACCGTAACATTGGTGGTATAAGTCGTGTTGGTCACACCCAAGACGACAACCGTGTTGCTGGTGATAAGCTGCGTGCGACTCGGGCCATGTGGATCAATGTCGCAGTCCAGAATCCGGCAGAGAGCCTGACCGAAAATGTTGTCCACCCGCGGGACCGACACGCTGGTGGTTTCATTAGTGTCCCGCCGCGGATTGGACAGCACCACCGTGAAGTCACGATTTGGCCGGGAAATCCCGCCGTCATCAATGATGGGCACCACGATGGTCTTGCTCATCTCATAGTCATCAAACACCAGCGTGCCGCTGATT
This sequence comes from uncultured Verrucomicrobia subdivision 3 bacterium, assembly GCA_903889895.1. Classification (GTDB taxonomy): domain Bacteria; phylum Verrucomicrobiota; class Verrucomicrobiia; order Limisphaerales; family UBA11358; genus UBA11358. The sequence continues at coordinate 22,211 of CAISYZ010000186.1, forward strand.
GGCGTATAATCCACGTTGGACAAGGCCGGCACATCGCCCTGCGTCAGCATATTGGTATAGCCATCTGCCGTGGCATAATCCACCAGAGCGCGGCCCGACGAACCGGCCACACGGGTCACGGTGACCAAAAGACCATAAACGTCGTGGGTATAATAGGTATCCGTGGTTGACCGATACTCGTCAGCATTGACCGGGCCCACGACGCCGTGGGTAAAACCACCGCGGGATGAAATGGAGCCCTCCGTCTCCGCACAATGATACAGAAGGATAGGATTGCCGTTCGTGTCGGTGATGCCGGTCTGATCCACATCCTCGGACGCAAACCGGAACGCACCGGAGGAATGGTAAGCCCAGTTAATTTGAATCGCCCCCGTGCCAGTGATGGTGAACTGCGCGGTCTGGGGATTATAAACCTCGCTCGCTTTCGTATCCGCCGCGAAATAATAAGTGGTGCCCGCCTTGGCATTAAAGCGAAGTCCGCTGGGCCCGCTGAAGGGCTCGGTATATTGCGAACTCACCGGTTGAAATATGCCACCTTGATTGGTGATGACATTCGGTATCAAGACAATGTAAGGTGGAACATTGGTAAAATAAAAGCTGCTGTAACCATTGGTGCTGACCACGCTATTGGTGTTGAAAATATTCTGACCGGTATAGTTGAACTGGGTTTGCGGAAAATTCGGATACAAATCATCGTTCGCCGCCACCTGGTTGAGATTACCCAGGCTGGTGCCCGTGAAGACGGCCAGCACAGTGTCCAGTTTGACGCCGTTGGTGCTTACGCTGCCGATGGTATCCACCGTCACCTCGCCGTCGGCGGGCGCAGTCCACTGGACCCAGACGGGTGCCGTCGGTGCAAAGCCGGCAATGTTCGGGTCGCCGATTTCCGGTGCGCCGCCGGTATTATTGATATTGGTGACACCCCAGGTGCCATTGATTACCAGCGGCGTCTCAAAGCTCAGACCGGGCGGCGTGTTGGTGCCGATAATGGTCACCGTCTCCACGCTGGGCACAAGCAACTGGCCGGGCGCGGTTGGCGCAGACAAAGTCACGTTAAAGGTCCGGTTGCTCTGCACCGAGTTGTTGATCAGCAGCGGCACAGTGAAGTAGCCAAGCGACTGTCCGTTGGTGAGCGTGAGCGTGCCGCTGGTGGCGGTGTAATCCGTGCCGGCCACCGCCGTGCCGCCGCCGGTCGCATAATTCACCGAGACTGGGCCGACATTCGGGTTGGAGGAAATGACCTCAATGATGGCGCTGCCGGCATTGCGATAAACACTCTGAGCCGCCGTGAGGAAGCTGATGCCCGCATCCGCATCGTGGTCAATCACGGTAGTCACGCTCGGCGCGGTAAGTTGCGCGCCAAGGCTCGGATTAAACAGGCCGACACTGAAGAACAAATCACCCGTCACAAGCGGATCATGGATGGTGGTGAGGGTGATGGACTTCACGGAATCACCGGGATTAAACGTCAGCAGTGCGTTGGTGACGCCAATGAAATTGGTGCCGGCCACCGCGGTGCCGTTGGTGGTGGAATAATATACCGTGGTCGTGCCATTGGTGTTGTTGAGGCGGATGACATTCAACACCACGGAACCATTCACCGTGCCGGAAGGCTCGGTGAAGCTGTTCGTCCCAAGCGCAAAGGCCAGGCCGACGTTGGTGTTGAGAATGGTCACCGTGGCATTGGTCGGCGTGGCCAACGAGGCACCGCCGGTCGGATTAAACAGGTTCACGTTCAGATATTCCGGCCCTTCCGCCGTGGCGGTGTTGACTGCCTGCACGACAAAGGATTTGCTGGTCTCACCATCGGCAAAATTCAGCACGCCATTAGTTGAAAGATATTTCAGGCCGGAAACGGCCGTGCCGTCCTGCGTGTTGAAGCCCACCGACACCGTGCCATAGGAACCATAGGTGCGCTGGACGGTAACATAGGCCGCGGAATAGCCCACCCCACCACCTTCCGTGACGATGTAATTGGTGGCAATGAAACTCAGCTGACCGGGGGCATTCACCGTGTCGATGATCGTCAGGGTTGCGTTCGTCGGCGTGGCCAGGACCGGCGGCGTCAGCGAAGAACCTGCGGGATTCGACAATTGCAGACCAACGGTCTGATTCCCTTCCGGGATACCGTTGTTGTTGATCGGAATATTAACCGTGACATTCGATACTCCCGGGGCGAACGTCAGCACTGCATTCGTAGGGGCGTAATCCAGACCGATGGTGGCCGTGCCGTTGGTGGTCGTGGTAAAAAAGACCGAGGCCGAGCCGTTGATGCCGCCGTTGCGGGAAACAGTGATCGGGGCCACGCCGTTGACGACATTCTTGGACACCGAATACGTGGCCGAGGAGAAGCTAATCGTCGAGTCGTCATTGGTGATATACAAGGTCGCAATGGGCTGGTCGCCGATTTCCGCCGGGGCCGTGGGGTTGGCCAGCGCGAGGTTGACCGTCAGGTTGGTCGTCACCACGCCGTCATCCATCACGGGAATCTTAAAGGTCTTGAGCACCTCGCCCAACGGGAAATCCAGCACATACGGGGACAGGTTGCTGTAGTTGACCCCGCCCACCGCCGAGCCGTCGGTGGCGTTGGCCGTAATGAACACGTCGCCTGAAGGCGCATTGCTGGTGCCGCCTGTGCGGATGACGGTGATGGTCACATTCGTGCCATCTTCATCCACGCCGTAATCCGACGAAGAGAACTGGAAGGCGCCCGAACCGCTGATGGAGCCGCCATAAATCCGCGCAATATACGCATGCGGTGCGCCGTCATACTGGGTGAAACCGCCGGCGAGAATAATTTTTTCATCAGGCACATTGGTCGGATAGCCATTGATGGTGTCCTCCTGGATGGCCAGCGCCGCGACAAAGTTGTTAGCCCCGGTGCCGAAATTGATGGTCGGATCCACCGAGCCATCGGGATTCAGGCGGGTGATGCGGTTACGGGTGACGCCACTGGCGGTGGTGAAACTGCCGCCGACCACAATGCGGTTGTTGCTCTGGATGGCCAAGGCAAGCACCGCGTCACTGGCACCGACCCCGGGATTGAAGGATGTATCCACCGAGCCGTCCGCATTCAGACGGGCGATGCGGTTGAACGCCACGCCGTTGACATTGGTGAACAAACCACCGATGACAATCTTGCCATCCAATTGCACCGCAATGGCCCGCACGGAACCGCTGGCTCCCGCACCCGGATTGAAAGCCGTGTCCACCGAGCCGTCCACATTCAGACGGGCAATATGATTGAAGTTGGTCACGCCGTTATAGCTCGTGAAATCACCGCCGATGATAATCCGACCATCCGGCTGCACCGCGAGAGCATAGACCGTGGCGTTCGCGCCCAAGCCGCCCGCGTTAAAGGTCGTGTCCGGCGGACCGCTCGCGGTCAGTTCCGCAATGCCGTTGAAGGTGTTGCCGCTGACCGTGGCAAAGGCCCCGCCGATGAGCACCTCGCCATTGACCGGCGATTGGGCGATGGCATAGACCGTGTTGTCCGCACCGGAGCCCGGCTGGAACAGGCTGTCGAGGGTGCCGTCATAATTCAACCGCGCGACATGGTTCAACACCACGCTGTTCACGTTGGTGAACAGACCGCCAATGAGGATGCGCCCATCCGTCTGCACGGCAATGGCCCGCACCGAGCCGTTCGCGCCCATGGCGGAAGAAGGCAGGGAGAAGCCGGCATCAATGCTGCCATCCGCATTCAACCGCGCGATGTGATAGCGGGTGACGCCGTCCGCCAAGGTGAAGTCGCCGCCGGCCAGAATCTGGTTGTTCGGCTGGAGCGCGAGGGCATAAACGTTGTTGTTGAACCCGGCCGAGGAATCAAAGGTGATGTCCGAAGAACCTGGTGATTCCTCGACATTGAGCGTGTTGATGATGGTCAACGTGGCGGTGGCGGGGGAACCAAGATTGCTGCCGCCCAATTGCAGGGTGAGATTCAGCGGCGTGGCGTTGGTGTTGCTGTTGTTGATGATCGGCACAGTGAAATACTGGCTCACCTGGCCGTTGGTAAAGATCATCGTGCCGGAATTGGTCTGGTAATCAATGCCGTTGACCGCCGTATTGTCCAGCGTCGTGAAAGTGTTGGTAATGGAACCGACGCTGCCACCGAGCCGCACCACCGGGATCAGCGCATAGCCGCCGTTTTTATTGACGGAATAGGCCGCCGTGCTGAACTGCACCGCGCCCGCCGAATCCACATTGTTGATGGTCAGGGTGGCATTGGTGCCGCCAAACGCCAGCAGCGTGCTGTTGTTGGTGCCATTGACCGTGGAATTGGTCAGGTAAATGCCAGCCGTGAGGTTGGCCGTGACCACATGGTCGTCCAATACCGGAATCGCAATGGTCTGCGGCGAAGCGTTGCCGCTATTCCAAGTCAGGATATTGGTGGAACCGACGTAGTTGATGCCGTTGATCGCTGTTCCGTCGGTGGTGACCACGGTGACGCCGAGCGTGCCACTGCTGCTGCCGGCGCGGTTGACCGTGACATAGAGCACACGGGAATTTTCATTTGTGGCAAAATTAGCCTGAGCAAATTCCAGATGACCATATGAATTGCCATTCGGGTTGATGAGCGTCAGCACCGCGTTAGTCTGACCGATAGTGGCCCCGCCCGTCGCCCCAAACAGACTTAGGTTGACTGTCTTGTCCGGCTGAACCGAGGTGTATTTACTCTTGGTCGGGATGGTGAAAGAAGCGCTGCTCTGACCGACGGCAAAGGAAAGAAAATTGGTGCTGCCGGTATAATCCACTCCGTTCGTGGCCGTGCCGTTGCTGGTGGCATACCCGACCTGCACGGCAACCCCGGTGCCATTGGTGCGGGTAACCGTAATCGTGGCCGTGCTGCCATTTTCCACCACTGAATAAGCCAGCGCACTGTAACCCAGAACCCCGGGCAGGGCGTTTACATCAATAATGGTCAACGGCGCGGACGCGCGCGCACCCAAGGCCGCGTCCAACTCAATAAACTCGCCGCCCAGCTTGAAAGTCGCGCCGGAGGGATTCGACAGCGAGAAGTCAGCGCTCAAATTGCCACTGATGTTGCCACTGTTGGTCACCGTGACATAGACATCCGCTGCCCGCGTAATCAGCGGGGTGGTTTGAAAGTTTGGCCCATACACGCTCACCTCATACAGCCAAGCCGCCGCCGTCCAAGCTGTCCCCCAAGTCGGATCATCATAATTAGTGCTCAAACCAAAATCCGCACCGGTGGCCACGCCCGGACCAGCGGTGGCGGTGTTGGTCGAGAACGTCGCACTGGCAATGCCCAGGTTGCCATTGGTGCGGATTAGCGAAACGTAAAGCGAGCCGGCACTGTTGTTAACCGAATACTGGTTGTAAAGAAATTCGATGTTCCCAGGTCCGGGTGTCGAACCACCCACCAACCGGGCCACATTGCTGCGAGGACGGATGTCATCCCGCGTATAACCGCCGCCGACGCGGTCAAAGGTGCCCCCGATAATCACATTCCCGCCGCTCTCCTCCGCCAGCGCATAAATGGCATTGCGCGTGTTATAATTGAGCGGATTGAGATAGGTATAGTTGGTGCCGACGGCATCGGGATTAAAATAGGCATTGGGCACGCCGGCCAAGGCATTGTAAGCTCCATCCATGAAGCTGGTGTCCACCGAACCGTCCGTAAATAGAAGCGCCAGCCCTTCACGCCGGGTCTGGTTGAATGTGGTCAGATTGCCGGCGATGAGAATTTCACCATTTGTCTGGAGCAGCATGGCATAAATCGTGTCCGAGTCTCCCGTGATCGGATTCAACGTGCCCGTGCCGGGCGAGAAGGTCAAATCCAGCGTGCCATCCGTGTTCAGCCGGGCCAGACCATTGTAGTTGACCAGGTTGTAATAGGAGAAGGATCCGCCAATCAATATACGTCCATCCGTCTGCACCGCGAGCGAATGGATGGTATCCGTGGCAAAAGTATCCGGATTAAAAGTGCCGATGCCCGGCGAGAAGGTCGTGTCGAGCGAACCATCCACATTCAAGCGCGCCACCGCGCCGCTGCTGACGCCGGCAACATTCTCAAACGCCCCGCCGATGAGGACGCGGCCGGAAGCATCGAGGGCAATCGCATTGACCACGCCATCCGGACCGATGCCGGGATTGAAGGTGGTGTCCAGTGAGCCGTCCGCATTCAGACGGGCCACCCCCTTCACCATGTTGCCGTTGTAATTGGTAAACGCACCAGCGATGTAAACCTGGCCGCTCGGGGCCAGTGCCACGGCCCAGACAATGCCATCCGCACCGGTGCCGGGATTGAAGGTGGCATCCAGCGAGCCATCGGTGTTCAAGCGGGCGATGTAATGCCGATTGTTGCCATTGTAGGCGGTAAAATTACCGCCGATGATGATCTTGCCATCCGCCGGCTGCAGGGCCAGCGCGGCGATGAAATCATTCGGACCGGAACAGGCCGAGTTATACCACGGAGAAAAATCCCCCTGAAAGGCGGGGTCTTGAAAACCATTCGGCAGCAAACGAACGATGCGGTTGTATTGCTGCTGGTCAAAGGTGGTAAAGCTGCCCGCAACGATGGCGTCGCCATTCGGCTGCTCGGCCACGGCATAGACCGTGCCGCCACCGCCGGCCGTGCCGGGAGAAGCCTGAAACGGCGGATTGGAGTCAGACACCCCGTTCTGATTCCAAGTGCGGTCCACCGCACCCGCCGGCTGCTGCCCGCCGTCGGTATCATTGAAAAGAATGGTCACATTCGCACGGTTGACCTGTCCGACCGTTTCATAGGTATGGGCAGACGGATCGGCAAAATAAATCCGGACGGAAATATCCATGTTGAACTCCACCTGACCGTTGTCGAGGATGGGAATGGAAATGGTTTGTGGAGTCGTAACATTGGCGCCCCATGAAACCGTGCCACTGACCGGCGTAAAGTCAGTATTCGGGGTGGCATAGTCTGAACCAGCCTGCAGCGGAAAGGTGTCAGCCGGATTATAGCCAATGGTGCCCGTGGGGTCAGTGGTATAATCTATGGAAACCGACTGCGCAAGATTTGGCGACGTGCTGCGCAACACGCTGATAACGGCGTTACCGCCGTTTACATCCTTATCTACGCGGAAAGTGGCGCGCTCCAAGTTAAGCGCATCCAAGCCGGCAGATGGATACCGCGTGCTTTCCACCGTCACCACAGTCTGGGTGATGGTGCCCAGCGTGGGCGGGATCAATGTGGACGGCTCCTGCGAATCCAAACGCGGGTTGGAAAGAATCAGATAAGGAGCGACAGCCGGGAGTTGCGTCTTGCCAATAAGACCCACATTTTGGGTCACCGGCAAAATCACATCCTCATTCAGCACCTGATTATCGAAAACAATCGTGTTGGTGCCAGCGGTCAGACCAGAATTATTGAGCACGATTGCATTGGTCAAATTGACGGTATAGCTGACCAGACTGGGATTCCCCAGATTGGTAACGCTAAATGAACCATTGGTGGCGGAGTAGGTGATAATGGTCATCTCGCTAAACGTATTGGTTGTGGAGAAGACGATGTTGTAGTCGGTGGTGTTGGTCACCGGCGGCAACAGCACCTGCGTCAGGTTCAGAGCATTGGTCACTGAATTGGTAAGAACAGTGGTGGTAATGTAATCGTAGGTTTTACCTGACGTGTTGGTGGCAACGTTGCCATTGTTGGGATCCGGATAACGCACGCCATTGTAATAAACAAAGGTGTTGGTGGTGATGGTATTGGTGGTGAAGACGATGTTCTGAACATTGGTGGCGGTCGGCAGAACTACCGTATAATCCACCAACGCCCGGCCATAACCCGGACTCGGACGGGTGACGGTGATCCGCGCGCCGAGAACACTCTTATTTACGGTTGCACCATCCTGCGCCACGGGCGAGCTGGATTCCCGTTCGCTATAGACGTAGTTCGCCGTGGAAAATTGGAAACCGCCGGTCGGAATCGTCGCAATCTTGGCATCCCAGTTCAGAACATAGGGGCCGGCGTTGTCGTTGGGGGCGCTGCCGTCATCCCAACTTTCAACCGCGAGGTAATAGGTGGTGCCGGCCACCACGGGCAGGTTCACCTCGCTGTAGGCATTGCCCAGCCCGTCCACCTGGCCATCATCGTCAGAAATGAGGTTGGTCAGGCTGCCGTCGCACATGGTGACCACCCCGGGAGCATTGGTGCTCGTCCAAACTGACAAAAGGAAATCAAGACCGGAACCACTGCCCGCGGTGTCCGCCTCCAGCGTCCCGTTGGCCGGCGCCGTCCACGCATACCAGACGGTATTGGTGATATTTTCCACATTATATTCGGGATCATAAACCGCGTTGGTTTCACAAGGCTCCAGGGTGGCCAAGGTGTTATCACCATTCGTGCTGCCATAGTTTGCAGTCAAAATGGTGGCGTTTGCAAAGTTATCGTTCGTCGGCTGGGCGGCGGCGAGGCCGGCGGCCAGCAGAAAGGCCGCCGCACCGGCAAGTCGCAGCCAGCGGGCGGGACGCACGCGGCAAATCATCATCAGGCTGGCAAGTTGGTTTCGCATCTTTTTCACAAAATTATCTCCGATGTTTCCGGCGGCTCGGCCACCAAGGTTCATCTATAAATCTGCCTTCAGTCGTTGCTTATCAATTTAACGGCAGCGCCGGATGACGCCGCCGACTCAAGTTTGGGTTATAGCTTCAATACACCGGCCACGTCAGGTCGGCATTGACCTGCACATTGTAAAACCGCGTCGGGTCGCTCAAAAAGCCGAAATCCAAAAATCTCACCGGCTGCGGCGCCGATGGAGCGGAGAATGGCGAGGTGAAATTCGTCAGCACCGTCCACGGGCCGTTCGAATTGGTGCTGTAATAAACCGTGTTCATCGCGTTCGGAATCGTGTTCCAAGTGATGGCCATGGCGAGCGGCGGCACATTGGTGATTCCGATGCTCACGTTGTATTGGTCAGGCGTGAAGAACGGAGAAAGGCCATGAGCCAGGTCATAAGCAACTGAATTACCATCGCCGTTGGGATCCAGGTCGGAACTCTGCCACAGGGCGGAATTAATCAGATTGGTGACGCCGTTGGAAACAAACGGAACGGAGCTGTAATAACCGGCGTAGCCTGGCACCCAGCGCAGCCGGCCGTGGTTCTTGCCACTGAAGATGCTCGCCTTGTCAATCGCCTCGGCCACGGTGACGCCGTTGATGAGCGCATCGCCGAAATAGATGGTGAGGTTGGTATTGATATTCAGCCAGTTGGTAAATTCAAAACTGGTGGTGACACCATTGGTCAGATATCCGGTGAACTCCAGCAGGTCCACATACAGCGCGTTGTTCGTGCCGGTGGCGCCGGTGAAATTCATCCGGCTAGTCGGGCCCTGCACGGAGAGCAGCAGATGTCCGATGGCCATGTTGTTCGAGTAACCTTGCACCGAGACTCCATAGTTGGTCCCCGCCCAGGTGTTAAGAATGGCCTTGTTCGGTCCGGGCGCAAGGTTCGTAATCGTTGTGCCCAACAGGTCCCCCGTCGGCGGCTTGATGGCAAGGTCAATACCCTGCCCGCCGGTGCCGCTCGAACTGCCCACGGTCCAAAAGTTGCCGTTGGTCAGTCCGGCATCAATGAAGTTAGTCGGCGTGAGCGTGAGCGAGAGACATTGGAGGGTCAGATTGCTCATGAGCAAGGTGTCCGCCGTGAGAGAAATATTGCCGCCGGCATAGATGGCACCGTTCGTCAGCGTGGTGGTCAGCGTGTTGGCGGTGAAGTTGCCGGCACCATTGGTGATGACGCCGCTGCTCAGGAAATTATCCGCAAACAGCGTCGTGCCCTGATCGGCAACCAGACCGTTGTTGATGAAGGCAACGTAAGGCACCGTGAATGAGGATGAGTTGGTCACCGCCGGAATGGCATTGGCGCCACCAAAAAGCGTGTTGTGTCCGTTCCACGTGAGCCGCGCCGACGTGGTGGTGGTGGGGACAGCATTGCCGGCCGCCCCAGTCTGGGCTGCGGTCACCGTGAACGAATTACCAACCAAGGCGCCGGCCCGGACAAACAAGTTGGACTTGGTGGCCGTGCTGTAAATTTTGCCCGCGCCCGGCGCGCCATTGATGGCGGCAATCAAATTGCTGATGGAACCGTTGAGGGTGGAGCCCAGCTTGACTTCATTGGCCGTCTTGTTGACCAACTGGCTGACGAAGACATATTGGTTGGTGCCAATGACGACCTTCGCCTGTTTCTGGAGATTCACATTACCAACTTTGGAAAGCGTGCCGCTAGCCGTGGTCGCCGGCGAGCCGGGGGTGATGGAAACGCTGCTGGATTGGCCGATGAAGTTCGCCAGATTGGCTCCGGCGCGGATGGCACCGTTGTTGGTCAGACAGCTCAAATTCGGCAATTGGCTCAAACCGAGGGCACCATTGCCAATCCAATTCAATTCACCGTCCAGCGAGGTGGCACCGCCACCGATTATGTTGGTCGTGAGCGTGATTTGTTGCGCATCAATGGACAGAGAGGAATAGACATTAAGCGTATCGCTGATGACCAGATTGGTGGCGCAATGCACCTTCAGGTTCTGCACCCACGGCACGCTGGTGGGCTGCAACTGACTATAGACCAACAGCACGCGGAAATCATTGGTGAGGCCGGTATTGGGATCCACCTCGATCCAGCGCGTGCTCCACGCCTGAATGCCGCCGCTCCAATTAGGCAGGTTGGCCTCCAGCAAATTGCTGATGGTCAGGAAGCCGTTTGTCACCCCGAGGTTGAGGTCCGCGTAAGGCGAAAGAATTTGCGCACCGGCGCTGCCGTCAAACTGGTTGGTAGCCGTGAGCGACAAGTAATTCTGTCCGCCGATGATGGCATTGGCCAGGTTCAATTCCTGACTGGCCGAGATCATGAACCGGGCCGGCAGGTTCGTCAGCGTGCCGTGCGGGTTGGTATCGCTGACATTGGTTGAAACCGACGTGGCCAGAATCTGGCCATTCATGTAGGAATAGGGATTGGTGATATTCGCCGTGGTAAAGATATTCTGGAATCCAGCCGTGACGGGATTGACCAAGAGCGGGGTGGATGAGGAAACAAAGGAGAAGTTGTCCGGCACGCCGCCAATAATCGCCACATTGGTGGAAGCACCAAACACATAGTTATCCGTCAAATAAAGATAGTTGGTCGTGCTGATACCGGTGGACGGATCCAGCGACGACCCCACCCATTCCACATGAGCCGCCCCGCCCTCAAACCCGAGGTTGATGGTGCCGGGTTCATCAATATAAACATTATACGGTGCCTGCGGGCTGTTGTTCTCAACGAAAACCGCGCGATTAATGACATTGCCGGTGCCCGCCTGGATGCGCTGACTAAAATAGGCGGTCGAGTTGGTCAGCACCAAATAGTAGGGACTAATTGGAACAAATGAGGACAGCGCCGAATTGGCGTTCAAGTCGAGGCCAGGATTCCAGTCACCATTGGTATCCAAGCCAGCCACGCCCACACTGTTAAAATTAACATTGTCGAGCAGGGTGGTGCCGACCACTCCCTGATTAGCATTCAACGTGCTTTCCATGGTGAACACGCCCCGGGTCAAATCCACGTTCTGGCCGGTCATCTGCATCAAGCCTTCCGCGCCCACCACGATATCGCCCGGATTCGTGATGTTCGTGGCCGAGATGATGCACTGGCCAAGGCTGGTCAGGATATAAAACTGAAAACCGCCAAAATCAAAGACGTTGTTGTTATCAATCAGCGAATCCACACGGATGGTGCCCTGGTTGAAAAAGGAGCCGGCCATGAAGTTGTTGTTCAACGCCGGCGCCCAAGTGTCAAACTCAGCCTTCACGCCATAAAGGCTAAAAATAAATCCATTGGTATTCGGCGGACTGTTGAAGGTCATCAAGCCATTGGCACCATTGGTATAATCAATGGTGTTCTTGAATTCATACGGCACCGAAGTCTTGGTCGAATAGGTGGTGTAGGTGATGTTGAACTGGCTTTCGTTGTCAAAAATCGTGGCATCAATGATCGGCGGCGGGTTGCCAGGCACGGTGTAGGAACTATTGGCGAGGTTCTGGTAAATCGGATCCGTTGCCCGGACCGACTGGACGGAAAGCACAGCCAAGCCGGTAAGGCAAAGGGCATTTTTTAGCCAAACAGCCACGCTGGCAGAAGAATTATTTTTTGAGGCCATGCGGTTCATTGGATTACAAGGGAATAGCTCCACTGCGCCGAGATGGACAGTGAATCGGTCAGGGTGAAAGTGACATCATATACCAGCGGACTGGGTGCTTGCCATACGGGGGTGCCGGAAAGGATGCCATCCGTGGACATCGTCAAGCCGGGCGGCAATCCAGAAGCCGACCAGGTGAACGGCGGCGTCAGACTGGTGCTAGTGGCAGAGAACTGCACTGGGCCATAAGGCACGCCATTAGTGCCATTGTCCAAGCTAGTGGGGGAAATCTGGGTCAACACTTGGCTGCCCAAATTATCGAGACTAGTGCCGTCCGGATAAATGACCGGAGCATTGGTGCTGTCATCGAAGGACGCCCAAGCCGCCGTGGGCACCTGCGTAGTCTCATCCACAATCGTGGGGATGGTGGTCAGGAACGGATTGGCTTCAAACCCATTGCGGAAAGTGTCCCCAATCTCATTATAATCAAATACCGTGTTGGGTGTGATGACCCCCGGACCGGCCAACCCCGGCAAAACCTGGGACACGTCATAATTGATGTTACGGGTGACGGTGCCATTAAAGGTGTTGGCTACACCTTGATCCGTGGCCGTCAGCAGAATTTCCGGAGCCGCGACCTGACGGTCAAAATGCTGGGTATGCATGGCACCATTGGTAATCACGACCATGGTATAGCTGTTGGTCTGCGGCTGCCAGAACTGGCCAATCAGCGAATCGTAGTCCACCCGGACAAATTGAACCTTGCCGATTCCTTGATACAAACCAACGGCATTAGGCGTCTGCGCACAGGTCACCGGCAAGGTGACATAGGTGTAATTGGTATACCAAGTAATCAAGCTCTGCGAATAATTATAGGACGTGCTGTTGGTGGCAGTGACCACATTGGTGCTGGCCCCGGTGAGCAGGTTGGTGGTGTAAACCACACTCTTCTGCAAAGTATAAAGAATATCCACCGGACATTTATTGTTTCCGAGCAAAGGCAGGATATAAAAGCTGCCGGAGGGGACATTTTTCAATGTCACCTTAACCGTGTTGGTGGTGGTGACTGGCGGCGAGCCATAGGGCGCACCAATCTTTTGCGATGTCGTCACGGTTTGCAGCAGCGCCGGGGTATTGCTGGAGTAATAATTGGTCACAACATTGGCAAACGTGGTGATATACTTTTGCAACGGATAATAGGAACGATTGGTAACGAGCAACAACGTCGGCGGTGTGCCGTATGGGGAACCCAACGGTGCCGCCACATAGGTGGCGGTGACGGTTGTGTTGGTGGCGAGAATCCAATAGTTTTGGGAACTGGTCACCACCAGGCCCGGATAATTGGTGGCCAGCGTGCCTGGATCATTAGTGGTGGATGCCAGATAGAAGGAGTGAAAATCAAAAGTTCCGTAGCCCGTAACCGTGTTGGGGTTGACAGGAAATAATGTCTGCGGGCCGGCAATGTTGGTGCTGGCCGTGAACAGCAGGCTACCGTTGGGCACCCGTTCCCGGTTCACATTGTTTGTGGAAAGGAGAAAGCCCCAACCGGCCACGTCGTCCCGGGTCAACCCGGTGTAGAAGCCACCCACTTGCAAACCACCAAATAGATCACCGTCATTGGAAGCCACGGCGTTGTAACCATCCGCCAGCGGATCGGCGGCAAAGGGCACCGTAAAGGCAAGGGGATTTGGACCAGTGCAATTCTCAATGATATAATAGGTATAAAGCACATCGTTGACATAGGATGAATACACAGCATGGCTTAGCAGGGAACTGGCAATATCAAAATTACGCTGAACGACAAGATACTCCGTGGTCAATGGACAGCCCGGCGGAGCAAAGCGATCATGCAAAGTCCAAGTAAACCGCTCGGGCTGCGCCAAACCCATCTGCTCCACGAGCAGATGCAACGTCGCGGATTTCAAATCTGTCAAATACAGGGCGGTGGCCGTGGGATTCACATGCTGCGATTCCATCGGATAGGTGGACAAATTGAGTTTGTTTGCATTGGTGAGGTTATTCATGATGGCCACCGCACTGTCCACGGCCGCCACACCATTGGAACCGAAAAAGCCGAGGAAATTAGCATCGCAGGAATAATAAATTACGGGGACATCGCGCCGATATCCTTGATCAAGGTTTTTGGGAGCACCGATATCGCCCAGATAAACCGGGCCGCCAGGAAAACCATAATCCAAGTAAGCGAGACCGTAGCCAATAACTACCGTCTGCCAGGCATCGCCGCCATTGCCCTGTGGCCCCAGCAAGGCAAAGCCCCAACTCGACTGCAGGCCGACCGCCAGCAGCACCATCCAGGAAAATCTTTTAATTGTTCGCAGCATACAAATGATGTTTAGCGTAAAAGCAACACGTGATAATAACCGACCGTGCCGCCCTTGATGAATATGGAATCGGTGTGGCCGGCCGCAAAGCGTGGCGAACCCACCGGCTGCCAAGTGGTGAAATTGGTAGTGACTTCAACCTGATAAATCGCCCCGGGCTGGGTGTTCCAAGACAAATATTTGCCATTTTTTGTTTGTGAAATGGCGGCGGTCAGCCAAGTGCTGGAATCCTTCGGATTTCCCCCACTTAAATAAATCTGCTCCAAGGTAGGGCCTGTCTCACCAAGTCGGTCGCCGGCGGCCAGCCAGAGGTTCGTGGCACCCGATCCAAATTGTTCGACCATCCATTCCCAAGGAATACTACCCCAGCTCAAACCGCTCCATGTCCTGCCTTGTGCCGCTGCCGAAACCGGCGAGTGCCGGCCATCATTCAAGACATAACCCACCTGAAAAGTGTGCGTGCTGTTCGTGGTCAATCCATGAACCACCGACATCGTCCAGAGATTGCTCGTGACCAGCGCCAGCGGCGTGGCGGAGCCATCCGCATAGACTTCAAAGTTGGCCACGGAAAGGCCCGGCAATGTCGGCCAAGAAACCTGCAATTCCGGCTGATAAATTCCCTTTGTCACCTTAAACGGCGCATAGACGTAGGGTTTGGCCAGCGGCTGTAACAAAGAGGTCACGTCCGCGTAACGCTGCGCATACAAATCAAAACCGTAGTTTAAACCAGTGTAACTCGTCCAGACCGCCACAAACTGGCTGCTGCCGTCCGAAGCCACCGCCGGTTCCATTTGCCGGCTGACGGTGGTGGTATTGACCGGCAGTTCTCCGCCGACCAGCGTGCCGTCACTATGGACAAACTGACCGAAGACGCCTTCGCGGGAACCATCTTGTCCCAGGCTCACCCACACCACAAAATACTCCTGATTGAGCGAACAGATTCTCGGAGAATACTGGTCGCCGTATGTATAATTGTTAACCCGCACCACCGGACCAGCTACGGCGGCGTTGCTAAATGGGCGCGCAAAAATATCCCAGCCATTGGTTTGGGTTACCGAATCATGCGCGGACCAGACGACCATGAAGCTGCCGTCCGCCGCCGTGGCCAAACCCGGGGTTGCGCAAGGGTTGGAATCAGTGTCCACCAGAAATTCATTGCCGACAGCCACGGCATTGCTTCGAAAAAGCCGGGCATAAACGTCCACGCTGGGCAGGGTCACGGCGCTGGCCGTTTGATAAACCGTATTACTACCAAGCGAGGGAGCCGCGACCTGTTCCTGCTCGGAAATCCAAGCCACCACAAAACCGCCAGTCGCCAGCGCTGTCACCGCCGGGGTGCGTTGGTTGAAGTTGATAAACTGGTTGACCAAAAATTCGCCGCCAATCTTTTTGCCCGCCGGCGAAAACAATTGGCCATAGACATCCTGCAGGGAGTTTGACTTGGCCTCATCGTAACTGCCCCACACCACTACGGCATTGCCATTGCTCAAAACAGCTACTGCCGGATTGATTTGGAAATTATTGGTGAAAGTATCCACCAGAATGTCGCTGGTTGTCGTAAACGTGTTGCTGGCCGTCAGAAAGCGGGCGTAGATGTGTTGGAAGCCCAGTTTGCCACCCTGCCAGACAAACACCGCTCCGCCGTTATTCAATAAGGCGACCCGGGCATTCTGCTGATCGTTCGAACCCTGCGCATTCACCCGGAAAGTTCCCAAGCTCGCCGAGAGCGTGCTGTTCAGCTGACTGGCGCTAACACCCCAGCCGGAGCCGTCGGTGATGTTGTCCTGCCAAACCACAAAGCCGCCAGAAGCCGAAAGCGCCACGTCGGGAAACATCTGGTCACCGGGCAACTGGCCGACAATGGCATATTCGGTGCCGTTGGTGCCGTAATAATTGGTTTGCGCAGAAGCGAAAAATGGCGACAACAAGCCGCAGGCAAAGCCTACAGCCAGCATTTGCGAACAAACAAGCGGCAAATTCATGAGGGCCGAGGAAAATAACCCATTCCGGCGGGTTTGTCTAAATTTTCCCGTCGTTGCCGCCGGCTGCTTTATCGCACCGGCCACTTTGTTAATCCAGCTTTGCAAATTCATGTTCAAATCAATTCTGCCTGTTTTTCGCCGGGCACATCCAGCGCGGCGATCATGCCCTTGAAACCCCAGCTGGCAAACAGCCGACGCAACGCCGCCATGTCACCCGCCCGGACTGCCAGTTTATCCGGCGCAAATTCGCACGGCACATCTGGCAACCGCACCAGCCGCTGGTTGCGCCGGAGGTTGTCCGCCGCTGCGTGCAACGCCTGTCGCAATTTTTCCGACTTTACTTCGCCTATCCGCGCCAGCAAATTTTCTACCGAGCCAAACTGTTTCAACAGTTCGGTGGCTGTCTTTGGCCCGACACCGGGCACGCCGGGGATGTTGTCCACCGCGTCGCCCATTAGCGCGAGCCAGTCAGCCACCTGCTCCGGAGGCACGCCGGTTTTGGCTAGCACCTGCCCGCATTCCCAAACTACTCCGGTCTTGTCGTTCGGGTTCAACAACCCGATCTGCGCCGAGACCAACTGCATAAAATCTTTGTCGGAGCTGGCAATCACCACTTTCCAGCCCGACGCCGCCGCCGCCCGAGACAGGGTGGCGATGTAGTCATCCGCCTCGACACCGTCCTCCCGCAGGCTAGCTATTCCTGCCGCCGCCAAATAATCCGCAATCCCGTCCAACTGCGACCGCAAATCCGCCGGCATGGGCGGTCGCTGCGCCTTATAATCAGGCAGTTCGGCCAGCCGCTCCGCACTCAACCCACCATCCCAGACAACCATCAAATGCGATGGAGCCACAGCCTGCCGCATTTTTTCGAGCATTTTGACGAAGCCGTAAATGGCATTCGTCGGCTGCCCAGCGGGCGAACGCAACTCGCGGATGGCGTGAAACGCCCGATACGCGTAGGCGTGCCCGTCAACAATCAGTAGCCGGCTCACTCTTGGACCACCGGCGGCGGAATTTTCTGCACGCTTTCCGTCACCTTGCCGGCACCGGCGGGCTGGGATGGAATCGTGCTCTGAGCAAACGGCAAATCGTCATCGGTGTGAACCCGGTTGCCCGCCGGGTCAACAATCGTAGCGGTGACAAAAATCATCAGATTTTTTTTCTGGGTGGACTTGCTCTGGCTTTGAAAAAAGCGCCCCAACATCGGCAGATCACCGATGACCGGCAGCTTGTCCTTCGTGGACTGCACTTCCGAAGAAATTAAGCCGCCAAGCACCACGGTCTGGTTGTCCCAGACATTCACCGTGGTCACCACCTGACGAACGGTGAAGTCTGGAAGGATCACCGGCAACTGCACCACATTCAAGTTGCCCGTGACACTGGGAATCGTCGGGGGCGTATCGTAGCCATTGAACACGGTCACCGATGGGATCAGCGACATGTTGATGGTATAACCATCAGATAAAACATACGGAACCACATCCAGGATCGGTCCGGTTTCCACCGGCTGGGTGATGAAGGTGATAGCCGAGGTGCCAGGATTGATTTGTTGAACCTGGGCATTCAGGGAAGACGCCCCCATCAGCCCGCCTGCCACCAGCCCGGCAACCGCCAGCCGGGAAAATTGTTTGGATGAATTTTTTTTCATATAGTCTCGCTATAAAAAGTTTACGGAACGGTTCCACCGGCGGCACCAGTTTGAGCCGCTGTTCCCTGCTGGAAATTGACACTTGTAATAACGGTGATTACCTGGGTGGCGCGCATCTGAGTCTGGCGTCCGCTGGTCGTCGTGATTTCGGGTTCTGCCAACGATTCATAACCGCTGCGCTGCTCCAGGGCGTGAATAACCATCCGGAAATTCGGATCGGTCAGGATGCCGGTAATCGTCGCCACCGTGGGTGCAGAATTGCGCAGCCCGCTGGTTAACATTTGATCTGTGGCTGCACCGGCAATCAGATTGGCTGCCGTGTTGCCCGGAAATGCCCCCAAAGGATTTGCCGCCGTAACCGGCACGTTGAGGGAAGGCGCGGTGCCAGCCTGACCGACCACCGAGCCGTTACCGCTCATGTTGAATTGGCCAAGATACCAATCGAAACCCAAAGCCTTGTTGTCATCCTGTTCCACTTCGATGAAGCGCGCCTTAATATGAACCTGTGGAGCGACTTCATTCAGCATCTCAATGGCGCGTTCAATCGTATCCAAATCCTGCTCGGTAGCTTTCACGAAAAGTTTGCCTAGGCGGTCGTTGAAAAAAACCGCCTTCCCCGGTGGATTCATCAGATTTACACCCAAAGCTGTGAAATAGGCGCGAGCCGCCGCGCTAACCGTGGAAGCAAGCGTGATTTGGGTAATGTAGTTGATACCGCCTTGGCCACCCACACCACCGCCACCACCGGCACCAGTTGTGCCAGCATTGAGCGGATTAATAGCACCATTCTGCCCACCGCCGCCGCCACCACCACCACCGCCGCCGCTACCCGTGTTGCGCAGCCCACCAGCGCCAGCAAAGGCGTTAACCACACCAATAACCGCACCGTTGTTTTGATTGTTGCCACCACCACCGCCGCCGCCGCCACCACCGCTGCTGCCACCACCAGAGTTATTTATGGCACCAAAGCTTGAAGAGCTAACGCTCTCTAGGCCGGAATAAAATGTGTTCGGATCGACTTTAAAAATGCGGGTGAACAGCTGTGGCGACTCGGCACCTTTGGAGGAGAATACTACGGCAAAATCCTGCACCGTGTATTTTATCGGATGATCGGCCACCATTACAATCGCATCCAAAACATCCGCCAGCCGCACATCCGACAAATTGGGAATCTTGACAATGAAAGAGCCGACATCAACCGCCTCGCCACCAGCGGCAGGTGCCGCATTGGCCTGCGGTAAACCGGTAGCCGGATCAATGGCCGGAGCCGCGGCCGGAGCGCCAGGCAAACCTAGTCCGCCACCTAAACCGTTGCCCGCCGGGGCGGCTATTTCCGGACCGGATTGATCTGGATTCGGGTTGATAAGGAAATTGATACCTTTGCGTTCCGGATCACGCAACCGTGATTGTTCAGAGAGATTGCGCAACACTTCGCTCAACGGCAAACCATCGAAGGAAACCGTGTCCAGCCGGATATGATCCAACTTGGCCATGATGGCCTGCCGGCCGGGCCCAGTATAAATCAATGTGTTCGTGGCGTAAGGATTGCCTGCCACGAGGTTGTTCTTATTGGAAGGCAGAATCCAATGTTTCTCCACGTCGGCCATGCGCACTTGGGTGTCTTCCGTGTGCATCGCGGCTTCACGTGCGAACTTGGCCTGTTGAATAAGATTCAAATAATATGAAGCCGCACCATTGTCAGGATCCAGCAAGAGCGCCTGGTTCAACTTGGCCTCGGCATCCTCCAGTTTACCCATTTCGTAAAGCAGCTTCCCGTCTTGAACCATGGTCTTGGCGTCCAGCTTCTGGCTGGCAATCTGTGGCATCTGCTCCATCACCGCTGCGCTGGGAATGCGCCCCTTGTTGGCGGCCAGCATCTGATCATTTTGCTTCTTGAAAGCCAGCGCCTCGGCGTGTTGGGGTGCAACTTTCAACACCTGCTGCACTTGCGTGGCAGCTTCGCGCAAATCCCCGTGGCTCTGCGCATCCCGCGCCAAGGCCAGCCGCGTGGCCGCAAGACCATTGATGGCTTGGGCATTTTCAGCGTCAATGCCGGAACCGATTTGCTGCGCCAGTTCGCAGGACTCCTGATAAAGCTTCGCGGCAGCCACGGTCTCGCCGGACTGAGCGGCATGGCGCGCGTCAGCGAGCTTTTGGCGCAACACAATGGTGTTGGCCTGACGTAACACGGCTTCGTTGACCGCCGTGGCGGTGGGGCTATCCTGGGCTGGCGCGATTGCGGGCAAGGCAAGCAAGGCGGCAAGACCGAGGAAAAGAATGGCGGCTTTAGTCATGGCAATGTGAGGTTCTTCAAAGTGGCGCGGTTCAATAAGGAATTTTTAACAGTCAGGGGGCAAATGGCAAAGCAGATTTTTTCTGGTTGGACTGATCCATCAAAACCAACTCATTCTGGCTAACCTCAGAAACGAGGAAATCCGTGAAATTAAACGAAACTTTTGTCCCCACCCGGCAATTGTGAAAAACTTTTTTCTCCGGGTCATAGCGAAAATCAGCCATGTAACCGTCCACGCGCCGAAACGGTTTGTCGCGCAACACCGTCACGGTCTCGCCCGAATCCGCCAAATTGATGAGCACAGAGTCGGGATTCTCTGGCGCGCCTATCACATCCACCAGCGTGAACATGTCATTCTTGTCGCCCTTGGAAACAAAACGCTGCTGCTTATGCCGCTTGGCCAGCGTGGCGGCAGCCTGTCGTTCCACACCGATGACATAGCGCGCACCAGCCTCGTTGGTCGTAGCTGAATCCAATGTTAGGACCAGATACAGCGGGACGATGTTCGTCACCACCGCCACTTGTGGGCCAACGCTGGTATCTTTCTTAACGATGCGATTATCCAAAGTTTTCTGCCACTGAAACGGATTGAACAGCTTGTTGCCGGTTTCCAAATCCAACACAAAGGGCGATTGCAACCGCGTCATCGCGGCGCCATTGGTCGTCAAATCCAAATCCGGCAGCGCCTTGGCGGGAGGATTAATCAGCCCATTCGCTGCGTCATCCATCGCCTGCTTGTCCGACGCAATGTAAAACAGCATGAACACCAGCACGCCAATCAGACCCGCCAGCACAATGCCCAGCAAAATCTTTTCGTAATGTTTTTTGAAAAATTGCATTTTAACTCTTAGGCAACAGTTTCACCAAACCGACTTCCAGTGAGACGCGGAGAACCTGCTCCTTCAAAATCGTCTGCAAACCGCCCTTGCCCGCCGTCGGTTGGACCGGAGCCGTCGGAGCCGGCATCATCCCCGGTTGCATCATCCCCGGCGGCAACAGCGCCCCCGGCATGCCGCCCGGCTGCATCCCAGCATCCGTCGGCGCGGCGAAGGCGGAGGATCCCGCTGGCTGGACATTGATGGACTTGATCAAAAACGTATTTGACGAAGTCGCAAACGCGCCGATCACATGAGAAAGTTCGGGTGTGAAGCAACGGAAGGTAACAACATAGGGAGTTATCACGGCCAAGTCATTGGTGACCGGACGTTCGTCAATGTAATCGCCCGGCGAGCCTGCCGCATCGTCCGGCGAAACGCGCACCCGTTGGATACCATCCAAAGCATTCACGCGTGCGGAAAAGACAGTATCTGCTATGGCCTTGACCTCGCCCAACTGCTCCGCCAATGGACTCAGGCTACCGTCAGCGAATTTCACCAAGGTGCGCTGGGCCGAAAATGAAAAATCATATTTCGGAGGCAGCATCACGCCTGCATCATCAGCCTCATGTTGCAAGACATCAATCGTGCGACGCAGCGCCCCGGCGTAGGTTTCACTGCTGACATTGTCCGCCGGAATGGCCGGGATGGATTGAAAATAATTCCGCGAGGAAGCGATCCAAGCGCGCACCTGCTGCTCCTGATCCTTGGCGATTTTGGTATTGTCCACCTTCTCGTTTCCTGGTGACGGCTGTTGCTGCTGCAGATTTTTTAACGTGCCATAAATCTCGTTGAGCTTGTCGGCCGCGTCGGAGTTGCGGGTCCAATCCTTGTAGATGTAAAAACCGCCCGCGCCGAGCAACGCCAAGGTGACAACGCCGCCAATCACGATGAAAAGATTTCGTTTGATCCAGCCCATATCAAAAATTAAGCGGGTTGAGCGGCATCACGTTCACGGTGAAAGTGAAAGTTCCGGTGGTTTCGTCCGGCACAATGTTTCCGACCAGCGACGTCGCCTTCGGATCAACCAGCGGTGAAGACTTGATTTCATTTTCCACCGCGTAGGCAATTTCACTGTCCGGCGCATCTACGCCGACAAGCCTGACGGCGCGGCATACTAACGTAATCACGGCGTTTGTATTGCCCGCAACTGCAGCCTGACCAGCGTCACCTGCCGGCGGCGGCGAGATGGCTGGCAGCATACCGGGCATACCGGGCATACCCGGCGGCGGCGGAGCACCCATGCCGGGCATGGGAGCACCTAGGTTGGCACCGACAGCCGCAGTTCCTAGGTTGGCCGCTGATGTCATGGATTCAATCCAGATACCAACATCTACGCCCGCCTTTTCGGAGGCGAGCTTTTTCTGAATATCCGCTTCCGACCGAATCAGGGCGCGGCGCATTTCCGCAAGAAAATCGCCCCAATAATACCGCTGCTGCAACCACGATAGCAGCTTGCCAGCTTCTGCTTGAGACTTCTGAAGTTTTTTGTAGGCACCATTGAACCGGTCCATCTTGGCATTCAACTCCGCCACCTTGGGATTAAGCCGGTCAATTTCCGTCTCTTTGTTGACCGCCAGTTTCTGGAACAAAAAACCGACACCGAAGGCGACCAGCACCAGGCTGATGACCGTGGCGATAAAATAAGGCTTTTTCTGGTTGAAAGACTGCCAGCGCA
This sequence comes from uncultured Verrucomicrobia subdivision 3 bacterium, assembly GCA_903889895.1. GTDB lineage: Bacteria > Verrucomicrobiota > Verrucomicrobiia > Limisphaerales > UBA11358 > UBA11358. The sequence goes on from CAISYZ010000186.1 coordinate 45,137, forward strand.
GCGTGCTCTCCGGCATCAAATTCATTTCCACCGGACACGTCGCCAGATTCCGCAAGCCGAGGCCGACGACTTCGCCCAAGCCGTGTGCGACACGCGAAAGCGCTTCGAGATCCACCGCCGGATCAATCTGCACATTGCGGAATGGATTGAAATATTCCACCGGCACGTTCAATTTTTCGGCGAAAAACTGCGCCGTGTAAGGCATGATGCTCGCACCACCGGACAGGAACAGGCGCTGTGGCTTGGTGCCGCCCTGCTGGCCGGTGTAAAACTGCATCGTCTGATTGACTTGGATATGCAGTTTGGTCATGAACTGCCGCGCGATTTTCGAGATGGCCGCCTGATGCGGATTCTCCGGCTCTTCATAGGCGCCGCCTAGGCTGACAAAGCCTTCCGCGATTTTAATTTTTTCCGCCTCGTCAAATTTTAACTTCGACTCATTGGCAAAATCCTGCGTGATGATGTTCGCGCCCAGGTTAATGCTGCGGGAGAAAACTTTACCCTTCTCAAAGAACAGCAGGTTGCTCGTCTTCGCGCCGATGTCGAGCAGCATGGTGCAGTCTTCAAGGTCGGGATAATTGTAGCGGAAAGAATTGCACAGCGCGGCCGGCGAGGCGTCGCACAACTGTAATTTTAATTTGGCCTGGTCAGCCACGCGGAAAAGCCCCTCGACGATTTCCGACTTGATGGCGACGAGCAGCACTTCCAACTCGCCGCTCGCAGCCGAGCCGAGAATTTGGTAATCCCAAACCACTTCGGAAAGCGGAAACGGCACGTTCTGCTGCGCCTCGTATTGAATGATCTGGCCGACCTTGGCGGCATCCACCGGCGGCAGTTTTACAAACTTGGAAAAGACATGAAAACCGGGCGCGCAGACGTTGACGCTCTTCGCCTTGAGACCTTTTTCCGCCAGCACTTCCTGTAGTGCCTGCAAAATGGTCTTCTCACGGGTGGCCTCCTGCGAACCTTCCAGGCCGAGCGGCTTGATGGCAAAATTCTTCAGCAGCAAACCGCCTGACTCGTTGATTTCAAACTCGGCCAGCTTGAGGCTACCGGCTCCGAAATCAACCGTCAAAAATGACTTGGTGTTCAGCATGTGTTAAACGACCCGCCACCCAGAAAACTCCGGGGTCAAAATTTTATGCGTGGCAGCGCGTTGTGATTACGGCAAATCCGGCATCCGGTCAAACCAAAAAGAGAAATCTTTGCGCCACCGCACAAAAAATATTGCATCCCGCCCGCGGCTTTGGCTTCATCCCGCCATGTCACGACCGGTTTCCACCAACGCCCGCCGCCGGATGATCGTTTATTTTGCCGGTCGCGTGCAGGGTGTCGGCTTTCGCTACACCGCCAAGACCGTTGCCACCGGCTTTGAAATCACCGGCACCATCCGCAATCTGCCCGACGGCCGCGTGGAACTCGTGGCCGAGGGCGACATGGCGGAACTCGACGCCTTTCGCGCCGACCTGCGCGATGCAGGTCTTGCTGGATTTATTCGTGACGAGCAGGTAATGTGGGCGGACGCGAAAAATGAATTTCGGGGATTTGAGATTGTTCGTTAGGAAATGAAATACGCTATCATCGCAGACATCCACGGCAACTTGGACGCTTTTCAGGTTGTGCTGGAGGACATTCGTGCCCAGAACGCCACCCACATCGTCTGCCTCGGCGATGTCGTCGGCTACAACGCACAGCCTAAGGAATGTCTGAAGATCGTCCGCGACATGAACATTCCGTGCGTGAAGGGCAATCACGACGATCTCTGCTCCACCAACAACGAGCTTGAAGGTTTCAATCCCCACGCCGCTGACGCCGTCCACTGGACGCGCGCGCAATTGGACGAAGAAGAAAAAGCCTGGCTGCGCGATTTGAAATACACCCGCATGGCGGCGAATTTCACGATGGTTCACGCCACGCTCGACGCGCCGGACAAGTGGCAATACGTTTTCGACAAGCTTGCCGCTGCCGCCAGTTTTCCCTATCAAAACACGCAGATGTGCTTCTTCGGCCACACGCATGTGCCCGTCGCCTTCATGCGCGACACTGTTGTGCGCGGCGGCACCTATTCGAAGTTCAAGGTGGACTCCTCGAAAAAATATTTTATCAACGTTGGTGCCGTCGGCCAGCCGCGCGACAACAATCCCAAGTCCGCCTACGTCATTTACGACATGGACGCGCAGACGATTGAACTCCGCCGCCTCGATTACGACATCGAATCCGCCCAACGGAAAATCCGCGAGGCCGGCCTGCCCGAACGCCTCGCCGAACGGCTGGCCTACGGCCGTTGAAAATTCTCATCCTCAAACCCAGTTCGCTCGGCGACGTGATTCACGCGCTGCCCGTGCTGCGTCTGCTGAAACGACATCAGCCGAACGCGGAAATTTTCTGGTGGATTGACTCCGCGCTCGCGCCGCTCATCGAAGGCGATTCTGACCTGGCCGGCATTGTCCGCTTCGAACGCAAGCGCTGGGCCAAGCCGCAGCACTGGCCGGAAATGGTTCGCAGCCTCCGCTGGCTGCGCGCGCAAAACTTTGATCTCGTCATTGATCTGCAATGCCTTGCCCGCAGCGGCGCATTTGCGTGGCTGGCCAATGGCAAACAACTCATCGGCCTCGACGAAGTCCGCGAAGGCGCGCGCGGCTTTTACGACGTCGCCGTGCCGCGCAAAGATTTTCACACGCACGCCGTGGACTGGTATCTCGCCGTGCTGCCGCCGCTCGGCGTGCCCGTTCATAAAAATTTCAACTGGCTGCCCGAACGCCCGCAGATTGCCGAGGATGTCCATAAAAAGTGGCTTCAAGAAAATGCGAAATGCGAAATGCGAAATGCGAAATTGATCCTGCTCCAGCCCGGCGCGCGCTGGTTGAACAAACGCTGGCCCGTTCAGCATTTTGCCGAACTCGTCCGCGCGCTCGCAAAAAAATTTCCTGAGGCGCGCTTCGGCGTGCTCGGCGGCAAGGACGACGCGCCGCTGGGCCAGCAGATTGCCCAAGTGGCGCCGGAAAAAGTTTTGAATCTCTGCGGCGCAACGTCGCTGCCCGAAATGATCGAGTGGGTTCGCCTCGGTGATTTGCTTGTGACCAACGACACCGGCCCGATGCACGTGGCCGCCGCGCTCGGCAAGCCGCTCATCGCGCTCTTCGGCCCGACCGCGCCGGAACGCACCGGCCCTTACGGCCAGCTGGAAAATGTTCTGCGCCTGAAACTCCCCTGCTCGCCTTGCCTGAAATCGGATTGCCATTATGAAAAAACGGACGAGTGCCTGCGCGCATTTACCCCAGCGATGGTTGTGGCTCGCGTGGAAAAATTGCTGACACGCGCTTGACGAAATATATTTCCGCGCCACGCTGAAGCCATGAAATCCGCCGCGCTCCTGTTTCTGCTCGCCGTTCAATTTGGTTTCGCCGGTAGCATTGAACTTTTCAACGGCACCAACTTCGCCGGCTGGACATTTTGCATGAAGGACAACGCCGACCCGCTAAATACTTGGAGCGTCACGAACGGCGTCATTCATTGCACCGGCAAGCCCACCGGTTATCTCCGCACCACACAAAGTTTCAGCAATTATACAGTCGCCGTCGAATGGCGCTTCCGCAAAATCGCGCCCAAAGCCGACAACACTGGCGTGCTCGTTCATATGCAGTTGCCCGACAAAGTCTGGCCGATGTGCGTGCAGAACCAGGGCAAATCCGGCCGGCAGGGCGACCTCTTCGTCATGGCTGGCGCGGAGTGCAAAGAGCATCTCGCGCTGGGCAAGGATGCCAACACGCCCGTACCGCTGCGCGGAGCAGCGAATGAAAATCCCATAGGCAAATGGAACACCAACGTCACGATTTGCGCCGGCAACAAGGTTCAGGCCATCATCAACGGCAAGCTGCTAAACGAAATTACCGAATGCACCATTTCATCGGGCTTCATTGGCATCCAGAGTGAAGGCGGCGACATTGAAATCCGATCAGTTGATTATTTACCTCTAAAAGACAGCCGTTAAGAATTCAACCTGTTATAAATACCAATTAAAGCCTAGATTAAATCATGAAACAGATATTATCAGCCATGCTGTTGTTCAGCCTTGTGATTGGCATTTGTTCCGGGGCAATAATCGCCGTCAAGCCTCCACAGCCGATTGCCTGCTGGCCGGGAAACGGCAATACTCAGGACATTATCGGAGGAGACAACGGCACCATCGTGGGCAACGTGCGCTACCGCAGTGATGGTTTCTCTAAGTCATTTTCTTTTGACGGCAACTCTTCATTTGTCGCGATCCCCAATGCTCCAGCCTTTCTTTTTCAAGACCAGCTCACCATCGAATTGTGGATGAAACCAAGCACCGACAATTTGATGAACAACTACAAAGGCCTCGTCTCCAGTGATTTTTTTGGCATAGAAATTTCCAACGGTTACGGCGGCACAATAGGCGTCAATTTTTATACCAGCTCAACCGCCGGCGCTTCCTGGGGCGAAACGTCATCGGCCAATGGCGGTGGTGCAGTCGTTAAGTCTGGACGCTGGCATCACATCGCTGGAGTCTATGACGGCAATTCCGTGCAGTTGTATGTTGATGGCAAACCATGGGGAAATTCTGCTGCCTGTTCGGGAAACATCTCCCCGATGCTTGACGGCAGCTACCTTTGCATCGGCGGTGAGGATGGCCGAACCTTTTGCGGTTGCACCGACCGCTATTTCCAAGGCCTGATAGGCGAAGTAAAAATCTACAACCGCCCGCTTACAGCCTTGGAAATCCAGTCTGAATTCAAACAAGGCCAGTTCCGCAAGTAGCCTTAATATTCAGCTTTACCCAGGCCCGCGCCTCGGCAGGTGTTTTTATTTCCTCCGCAAGCTGTTGGTCGCGCAGCTCGTGCAACAGCTCACCAATGCGTTTGCCGCGCGGAATGCCCAGCGCCAGCAAATCGTCGCCGGTCAGCAACGGCGGCAGGATTTCCGGCTGATTTTTTAATTCTTCCGCCGCCGCCACGCAAAAATCGTAGTGCGACAAGTCGCCATGCGCACCGAGACAATCCATCCGGTGCAGTTCCAGTTCGAGCGGAAACGTCTCGCGCAGCAGCATTCGCCGCAGCGTGGCCTTGCGCATGAGCTTCACGTCCTTGAACTGCATGTGATGGCGCACCGCCGCGATAATTTCCTCAATCGCGCGGTTCGGAAATTTCAATCGCTGCAATAATTTTTCCGCCATCTCGGCACCGACTTTTTCATGGCCGTAAAAATGAATTTTGCCGGTCACCAAATCTTTCGCTTGCGTGGCCGGCTTGGCGATGTCATGCAGCAGCACGGCCCACGGCAGAGCTTCCCCGGCGTCGGCGGGCAATTTTTCCAGCATCAGCCGGAGATGGTTGAACACGCTGCCTTCGGGATGAAAATCCGGCGACTGCTCGCAGGCGATGGTCGGCACCAGTTCGGGCAATACCTGTTCCAAAAGGCCGCTGGCGCGCAGTAAATCCAACCCGCGCGCGGCGTGCGGCGGACGAAATAATTTAAGCAGCTCATCGCGCACGCGTTCGGCGCTGATGATTTGGATTTTCGGCGCGAGGGTTTGGATGGCGGCAAATGTTTCCAACTCAATCGCAAAATTCAACTGCGCCGCAAAACGCACCGCGCGGAGCATCCGCAAATGATCCTCGCCAAAACGCTCTTCGGGCCGGCCAATCGTGCGGATGATTTTCGCACGCAGGTCTTTTTGACCGCCCACCCAGTCGTGGATTTTTTCCGTGAGCGGATCGTAAAACAGGCCGTTAACCGTGAAGTCGCGGCGCAGCGCATCGGCTTCGGCATTTGCGAACTCCACCTTCTCCGGGCGGCGACCGTCCTGGTAATCCGCCTCGGCGCGGAACGTGGCCACCTGAAATTGCAGCCCATTTTCAACGACGATGACGACGCCAAATTTCCGGCCGACGGGAATGGTTTTCTTGAAAAGTTTTTCCACCTGCTCCGGCCTGGCATCCGTGGCGATGTCAAAATCCTGCGCGGCGCGGCCGAGCAAAAAATCGCGCACGCAACCACCGACCCAGAACGCAGCAAAACCGGCGTGTTGCAGTGTGGCAACAATTTCTTTGGCGGATTGGCGCGGTGAACTCACGAAGCCATTCTCACGCAAAGGTGCAAAGTCGCAAATAATTTATTCTCCTCCCCAGATGCGCTTGAGATGCGCAATGCCCAGTTTGGCGGATTCCACCGGCACCTTGGGGCTGAGTTCAAACACCTTGATGTGCTCCGGCTTCACCAGCGGCGCGAGCGCGGCGAAATCAATGTCGCCGCCGCCCGGCGGAAAATGGTCGCGCGCGGGAAATTTAACGTCATGGATGTGAAAGCCTGCCAGCCGGTCCACCCGTTCGGCGAGAAACCGCGCGTGATCAATGAACCCGAGGTCATGCTTGATTTGCGCGTGGCCGGTGTCGTGCCAGTAATTCACCGTCGGCCCGGGAAATTCCGTCAGCAGCGCGGCAAAGTCAGATTCCACAGGCAACTCCTCCACCGCCTCGCGGATTTCGATGCCGAATTTGATGCCCCGCGCCTTGGCCTCGCCGTAAAGTCCGCGCAGGGTGTCGCGGGAATGATCCCAAAACTTTTTTTTCTTCGCCGCGCGCGCGGCCTCAGCTTCCGCGACAATTTTTTGGAATTTTGGCGTGCCGCGTTCGCCGCGCTCCAGCAGTTCCTTAAGTTTGCCGGTGTAATCCTTCAAGTCCATGCTGCCAAAATGCAGCACCACGAGCGGCGCGCCGACTTTTGACGCAAACTCCAGTGTGTTCAGCGTGTGCTTGGTGGCGAGCTGACGGTCACGCTCGCGGTCGGAAGAAAATTCGTAGAGGTTCGGCGCGGGCTTGTCCACGCCCACGGGCAGCGGGCAGAAATTATGCAGGCTGGAAATTTTGATCTCGCCCGCGCGCACGGCCTCGAAGATGCCGGGCACGAGGCTGATGCGGATGCCGTGGCTCAACTCGGCGTATTCAAAACCGAGGTCGCGGATTTCGCGCAGCATCGCGCGGCCGTCCGTGTGACGCGCGGAGTTCCAGCAGGTCGAAAGGGAATACATGGTGGCGAGTCGTGAGCCGTGAATGGTAAAATCGTTAAATTGGTTAAATGAAGAATCGTTAAACCGTGGCAAGGATGCAACGATTTAACGATTCAACTAATTTAGCTTGGCCTAGTCGTCGGCGTGGCGCGCGGCGAGCATGGCGGAGAAGCGGGAAACCTTTTCCTTGCGCCGACGAACGGCGCTGGGTTTCTCGAACTGGCGGCGGCTGCGGACAATCTTCAGCGTGCCTTCGCGGTCGACTTTTTTCTTCAGCCGGCGCAGCGCGCGGTCCACAGGTTCACCTTTTTTCAGTTTAATCTCGGTCATTACACTCACATCCTTCCGGGGGCGGGGACAACTTGCCACGGGCAAATTCCCGCAAAATTTAGGAACGCGGAGCATAGGTTTTTTCCGCGTAAAGTCAATGTTTTTCCAGCAGCAAACCCGCTTACCATGACCCCGGCGCCGAATTTGACTAGACAACGGGAACCGGCGGAAATACGGTCTCTTCCGGCGGCGCTAGTCCATCCACGCCGCCGGCACCAACCCAAACCGTGACCGAAAGTCGAGCTACCATGAACATTGTCATCCGTATCTACCGCGGACGCGGCGTTAAGCAGCTTTTTGACATCGGCGAACAACACGCCGCCGAACTGCAAGCCCGCATGCGCTCCATCCCGGACCTCGTAAGCTACACCCTGTCCCGCGACAGCGAGGGCGGATTCTCCGTCACCGTTTGCGAGACCAAGCGCAGCCTCAATCAGAGCATCAAGACCGCACGCGCCTTCCTGACCCAGCACGCCCCGAAAATGACCGTGGGCGCGATGCACATCCTCGAGGGCAAGGTCATCACGCATGTGAAATAATTCGGCTAGAAGCCATCTCGGAAAATCTGGCAAACTAAATTTTCCAAAGATTTCCTGTTTCAAACAAAAAAAGCGCGGAAGGCTTTTGCCCTCCGCGCTTTTGAATTGGTTGACTGATTAAGCCTTGGGCGCTTCGTCCGCTGCGGCTTCTTTGTCGCGGTCTTCCATCGCAGCTTTGCGCGAGAGTTTCACACGGCCTTTTTCATCCACGCCGAGGCATTTCACGGTGATGTCGTCGCCGACTTTCACGATGTCCTCGGTCTTCTTCACGCGGAAGTTGGCCAACTCGCTGATGTGCACGAGGCCGTCCTTGCCCGGGAGAAATTCGACGAACGCGCCGAATTCTTTCACGGTCACAACCTTGCCACGGTAAATCTTGCCGATCTCGGCTTCGGCAGTGGAACCGGCAATCGCGTCCACGGCGATCTTCATGCCCTCGGCGGACACGGAGAAGATGTTGACCGTGCCGTCGTCCTCGATGTCGATTTCGCAGCCGGATTCCTCGACGAGGCGCTTGATGTTCTTGCCGCCGGGTCCGATGATCAAACCGATCTTCTCGGGGTTGATCTTGAGCGTGGTGATGCGCGGGGCGTATTTGCTGATTTCCTTGCGCGGCTCGGCAATGGTCTTGGCCATCTCGGCGAGAATCGCGTGGCGGGCAATGCGGGCTTTTTCCACCGCAATTTCCATGATGGCGTGCGGCAGGCCTTTCAGCTTCAAATCCAATTGGAAACCGGTGATGCCCTTCTCGGTGCCGGCGATTTTGCAGTCCATGTCGCAATACGCATCTTCCCAACCGATGATGTCGGTGAGGAGTTGGTATTTGGAAATGCTGTCGCCGCTGTATTCGGTGCAGATGCCGACGCTGATGCCAGCCACCGGACGAATCATCGGAACGCCGGCGTCGAGCAAAGCGAGCGTGCCACCGCAAACCGAGGCCATCGAGGTGGAACCGTTGGATTCCATGATTTCGCTGGTGACGCGCACGGCGTAGGGATAGGTGTCGAGCGGAATCATCGGCTCGATGGAGCGTTCGGCGAGCGCGCCGTGGCCGATTTCGCGGCGGCCGGGGCCGCTGATACGGCCGGTTTCGCCGACAGAGAAATTCGGGAAGTTGTAGTGCAGGATGAATTTCTTTTCCGTGCCGCCGCCGGTGTAGGAATCAAATTCCTGAGCATCGTCGCCGGTGCCGAGCGTAACCAGTGTGACGGCCTGCGTTTCGCCGCGCGCAAAAATCGCCGAGCCGTGAGCGCGGGGAAGAATGCTGACTTCGCTGGAAATCGGGCGCACCTGTTCAAAATTACGACCGTCGAGACGCTTGCCGCTTTCGAGAATCAGTTTGCGGACAGCTTCCTTCTGGATGTAATAAAACGCGTCGTTGATGACGAACGGTGTGACTTTCTCCGCGCCGTATTTGGCGACGAGCTTTTCACCGACTTCGTTCTTGATGGCGTTGCAGGCTCCTTCGCGGTTCAATTTGCCGGGCGTGAGCAAGGCGGGAACGAAACGGTCGCCAGCGAGCGCCTTCGCGTCCGCGAGAATTTCGTCGGGGACAATCTTGAGCGTGATGGCGCGCTTGGTCTTGCCGACCTTCGCGGCGAGTTCCTTCTGCGCGGCGATCTGCGGCTGGATGACTTCCTGGGCGTATTTCAACGCGGCGTTGAAGTCGGCTTCGGAGATTTCCTTGGCCGCGCCTTCATACATGACGATGTCCTTTTCGTTGCCGACATAGACGAGGTCGAGATCGCTCTCGGCCTGTTCGGCGTGCGTGGGGTTGGCGACAAACTTACCACCAATGCGACCGATGCGCGCGGCACCGAGCGGGCCGGCCCACGGAATGTCGGAAACCATCAGCGCAGCACTCGCGCCAATGATGCTCAAAATATCGGGATCGTTCTCGCCATCCGCGCTGAGAAGGACAGTCTGGACCTGAACTTCGTTATACCAGCCTTTCGGGAAGAGCGGACGGATCGGACGGTCGGTGAGACGGCAGGTGAGAATTTCTTTTTCCGTCGGCCGGCCTTCGCGCTTGAAATAGCCGCCGGGGAACTTGCCCGCCGCCGCCGCCTTCTCGCGGTAATCCACGGTGAGTGGGAAGAAGTCCTGGCCGTCTTTCGCCTTGGTGGCGGCGACGGCAGCGACGACGACAATCGTCTCGCCGAGTTGCACGGTGACGGCACCGTCGGCCTGTTTGGCCAGCTTGCCGGATTCAATGGTAATGGATTTGTCGCCGATGGCGGCGGTGATTTTATGTGACATGACTAACTTTCTTTCACCGCCTCCCGAGGAACTTCAGTGAACCCCGAAAGGTTTCGGAGCTGAATGAAATTTCCCGAAGGCGGATTTTATTTTCGCGAGGTTTTGGTTGAGGAGTCAGGCAGTTCGCGCGGGCTGCTGAATCCAAAGACGAAAGGCGGGCTTGGTTAAATAAGCCACGCCTTTCGTAAATTAAAACGAAACGGGGCTTACTTGCGCAGCTTGAGCTTTTTGGTGACCGATTGGTAGCGGCCCAAATCCGTGTTCTGCAAATAATCGAGCAGGCGGCGGCGCTGGCTGACCATGATCAGCAGACCACGGCGGGAGCTGTGATCCTTCTTGGCGGTCTGCAAGTGCTCGGTCAAATGGTTGATGCGGTGCGTGAGCAGCGCGATTTGCACATCGGCGGACCCGGTGTCCTTGGCGTGCGTCTTGAACGTTTCAATCGTTTTCGTCTTTGCTTCCATAATTAAATGAGTTCGAGAGGATAATTATTCGCATTAGCGGTGTAAAGCGAATTACGCCACGATTTTTGACTGGGACCGCCGCCGCCGCGCTCGGGCGCGTCGAATAATCTCGCCAATATCCGCCGGCGCTGGCAGGTTGCCGGCCATGAATTGCAGCTTGAAATTTCTCGCCGTTACGCTGGCCGTGGCCGCTGGATGGGGCCTTTCCGCCCATGCCGCCGGCGGCACCAATCTCTTTGGTTTCAGCGGCAAGGAGATTTATCCCATTGACCAGCAGATTGCCAACCTCCACGTCGCTGACCTCGACGGAGATGGCTTGAACGACATCATCGTCGTAAACAATCTGCGTTCCAAAATCAACCTGCTCTACAATCTCAGCGGCAAAACCAACCGCGCCGACGCCGCGAGCGCGCGCAAGCTGGAATTAAACGAGTTGCCGCCGGACGCGCGCTTCCGCATTGATTCGGTGCCCACCGAGGAACGCATCGCTGCGCTTGCCGTCGCCGATGTGAACGGCGATGGCCGGCCCGATCTGATTTATTTCGGCGACACGAAGGATTTGATGGTCCGATACAACCTTGGCACAAACGGCTGGAGCGAGCCGAAGCAATGGCACCTCGACGACGGCCACATGGATCCAAACGCGCTCGCCGTCGGCGACTTGAATGGCGACGGTCTCAACGACATCGCCCTGCTCGGCGACAACGGCGTGGTCTATTTCCTCGCGCAGCAAAAAGACCACACGCTGGCCGAGCCGGTGAAGATTCCGTATTCCGGCACGCCCAAGGCCATCCAGATTGCCGACATCAACGGCGATGGGAAAAATGATCTGGTCTTTGTGGACTTTGACAGCCCGACACCTTTCCGGGTGCGGCTGCAGATTGCCGGCGGGCAACTGGGGCCGGAGATTTATTTCAAGACGCAACCCGTCCGCTCGTTCTGGCTCGATACGCTCGCCGGCGGCACGACCAATTATCTCGTGGATATCGTGACAGCCACAGGCCGCGCGGAAGTCTCGCAGTTCACGCGCAAGCCGGCGGAGCCGCTCACGGGAAAATTCCGGCAGGGCCAGTTGCAAATCCTGCCGCTCAACAAATCCGACGCCGCGCAGCGCGGGGTGCTGTGGGCGGACGTGGATGGCGACGGCCGCACGGATTTGATCGTCGCGGAACCGGAGAGCGGCCAGCTTTCCGTTTATCTCCAGCAGGCGGACGGCACGCTCACCTCGCCGAAAAAATTCCCCAGCCTCGCGGGCGTTGCGCAAATCGCCGTGGCCGACTGGAACCAGGACGGTCATCCGGAAATCTTTTTGTTGAGCCACGATGAAAATTCCGTGGCCGTCACGCAGTTTGACAAAAACGGCCGGCTGCCCTTCCCCACACCGCTGCCACTCGATGGCAAGCCGCTCGCCATGGCCGTGGGCGCATTGAAGCCCGGCGCCAAACCCACGCTCGCCATTCTCGTGGACAAGGACGGCGTGCGCTCGCTCGTCACCCGCACCGCCGACGGCAAGACCGCGACGCAACAGTTGAGCGACAGCTTCAAGTCCAATCCCACGACGCTCGCGATTCAGGATGTGAATCAGGACGGCCTCGCGGATTTGGTGGTGCTGATTCCCTACGAAAAAATCAAGGTGCTGCTGCAAAAGAAAGACGGCAAGTTTAACGAAGTGGATGTGGATCCGCCGGGCGGCGCGATGGAACAGCCGTGGCTCGCCGCCGCCGATGTGGACGGCACCGGCAAAACGGAATTGCTGCTGCCGCAGAAAAATTTTCTCCGCGCCGTCGTGCTGGAACCAGCGGCGAAAGTTGCCGGCTCGACGAATCCGCCGGAATGGAAATTCACCGTGAAAGACCAGATCAACGGCTCCGCCAGCGACTCGCGCATCATCGGCGCGGCGGCGGTGGCGAATGGCACGAACGCCGTGCCGTCGCTGTTTTTGTTCGACGCGGAACACAAGCAGTTGACGCTTTGCGAACGCGATGCCGCCGGCGTGTGGCAGGTGGTGAAAAATCTGGATTTGCCGGTGACGACCTTTAGCGGCATCAGCACCACATCGCTTGGCGGTGCGGCGGTCGCATTCACCGGCCAGAATTCCGTGGCGTGGCTGCCGCTCGGCGGCGACGTTTGGCAGCTCAAGCGGCTGGATGATTACGACACCTCCATCAAGGACGGTTATCTCAACGACGTCGTCGCCGGCGACCTGACCGGTGGCGGCCGCAAGCAACTCATCTTCATGGAAACGGCGAAAAATTATCTCGATGTCGTGAACTTCAGCGCGGCGGGCAAGCTCGTGCCGGGCGACCGCTGGCAGGTGTTTGAGCAGCACACGTTTCGCGGCGCGCAGAACGCGCTGCCCGAACCGCGCGAATGCGCCGTGGCCGACGTGACCGGCGACGGCAAGAACGACCTCATCGTGCTCGTCCACGACCGGATTCTGGTTTATCCGCAGGAATAAAATTTATGGATGATGCCAGAGTCCCACGTTTATAAAATTGTATCTTTAATTGACGGGGACGAGGCGAAAGAAAAGGTTGCCTGCTGTAATACTATTCGTCACCGGACTGTTGGTGGCCGAATCAGTGCAGTCGTTCCAGAAAACAGAATTAAGACTGGCGTTGGTCTGCAATTTCCAGACGGAAGTGTATGCCGTCCACGAAACGATTGCCTGATTGTTCGCGACCTGTAGGGACAGAGCCGGTGGTGGTTCCGGCAACGTGGTGAAGAATGCCGCTTCGCTGACATTCAGCGTGGGAACCACATCCCACTGGCCGTTTCCAAGATAAGTGCTGGTGGTGAAAACCGTGGACACCTTTTCTCCGATAAACGGCATCCGGCCAAGGATGTTTAGAAAAATGTTAGTTCCAATGTCTAGAGTGGGGCAGGCGTCTCCCAGCAAATAAACTCCGGGTGATTTTGAAAATACATTTGGCAACACAAACTCAAAATTTGGCTCATTTTGTGCATTTGTGAATAAATTGCCATCGTGGTTATATACAGTCCCTAGAAAGCCATTGGTAAATGGCTGCGGAGCGGTAACCATGACGCCGACGCCCGGCGTAAGCACCAGATTTTTCGACCAGGCTCCGTTTGTGTAGGTTGAAGCAATGTTAAACGTCCGGTTAGTTGGATTCCAAAATGAAACTATCGTTCCTTCTGGGAGGGTGATTTGCAAATAAGGTGCATACAGTGTTGGTATTGTTGAAGTGATATTAAATATTTCATTCAGTGAATTGCTCGAACCAATTTCGAGGTCGAGTGCAAAATAATTAGTTCCGGCTATAAAAATACGCGTATAATATCCCGATATATCCTGTGAATACGTTTGTGCAAAGCCATCGTTGATTCCCGTAAAACAGACGGCGGCAGTCAGTAACATACTGGTAAATTTCCCGCTCATGTCACTAGCATAGCCAATTTTCTGGAAAATTCACACTTAAACAAAGTTGCCGTAGCCATTGGCGTTCACCGCATTATTTCAAAGCTCCACTGTCGCGCACGGCACGTCCTGCGCGGCGATTTGCAGCTGGACGTGTTTCGCGCCGATGTGGTGGAGTTGCTCCGCCATGACGTGTTCAGCGAGCGCAGGTGTATTGCATTCGCGGCTCAAGTGCGCGAGGTAAAGCTGTTTCAAGCTGGATGAAATGATTTGCGCAACAGTCTCGGCGGCGGTGACATTGGATATATGCCCGTGCCGGCCAAGGATGCGCTGCTTCAACGCCCATGAGCGGCGCGGACATTCTTGCAACATCTTCACGTCGTGGTTGGATTCGAGGACGAGCACGTTCGCGACGCGGATGCGTTCCAGCACGAGCTTGGTGACGTGGCCGAGGTCGGTGGCAAAACCGATGTTGCCGGCGGCGGTGCGGAGGACGTAGCCCACCGGATCCTGCGCGTCGTGCGGAATGGAAAATGTCTCAATGCCGACCTCGCCGATTTCAAAGCTCGCGCCGGTCTCGAACAACCGCCAGTCAATTTTGGATTTGAGCAGCGTCGTGCCGTCCGCGCCGGCGAAGGCCGGTTTCTTTTTGGAATCCCATTTGGCTTTGAGCGCCCAAATCGTCCCGTCCTGCGTGCCGCGATTACAGAAAACCGGGATGTGAAATTTATCTGCGAGTCCAAGAATGCCAGCGATGTGGTCGGAATGTTCGTGGGTAATTAAAATCGCGGAAAGATTTTCCGGTGTCTTGCCGATGGTGGCGAGGCGCTTGCGGATTTGCAGCGGCGAGAAACCGGCATCCACGAGGATGCGGGTTTCGCCGGCCTCGACGTAGGCGCAGTTGCCGGCCGAACCGCTGCCGAGGATGGTTAAATGCACGGACACGCGGGGAAATTAAAGCGGAAACCGGATGGCGGAAAGCGGAAAGCGCGCAGCGCAAATTGACATGGCTCGGAGATGGGTTAGCCTTTCGGGAAACATTGGACAAAATCGGGAACGCAAAATGCTTTTGTCGTCTTAAAACAAACATGTTTCGCAAAACGAGTCTTTTTCGCGTGGCCGCCGTGCTGGGCCTGTTCCTGACCGCTGGCGTTTGTCCTATTTCTGGCGCGGGTGTCAAAACTTTGCACGGTCATGTGCCGGCGATCGTCGGCAAGCTAACACCGCTTGGCGAGTTGCCGGCGACAAATGAGTTGTGGCTGGCCATCGGCCTGCCGCTCCGCGACCCGGCGGGCTTGAGCAATTTTCTCGCGGACGTTTATAATCCGGCCAGCCCGAATTACCGGCATTACCTGACGCCGGAGCAGTTCACCGCGAAGTTTGGCCCGACCGAAAAAGATTACGCCGCCGTGCAAGCCTTTGCCACCGCGAGCGGATTCCGCATCGCCGCCACACACGGCAACCGGCTCATCCTCGACGTGCAGGCGAAGCCGGCGGACATCGAGCGCGCTTTTCATTTTCACCTGCGCCGCTTCCAGCACCCGACCGAGGCGCGGGAATTTTTTGCGCCGGATGCGGAACCGACGGTGGATCTCGCTTTGCCGGTGGCGGACGTAAGCGGCTTGAGCAACTACCAGTTGCCACACCCGAAACTGTTGAAGAAAAAAATCGCGGATGGCAAGGTCGCCACCAAGACCGGTTCCGCGCCGACCGGCGACTATCTCGGCGACGATTTCCGAGCGGCGTATGTGCCGGATACGACGTTGACGGGCGTGGGACAAATGGTCGGCCTGTTGCAGTTCGACGGGTTTTATACGAATGACATCAACTCGTATGCGCAGCTCGCAGGCGGCGGGCGCGCGAACATTCCCATTCAAACCGTTTTGCTGGACGGCTTCAGCGGCAAGCCCACGACCGGAGCCAACAGTGGGAACATTGAGGTGACATTGGACATTGAAATGACGATGTCCATGGCTCCGGGACTTTCCAAAATCATTGTCTTTTCCGGCGGCCCCTACGGTTCGCAAAACGACATCTTGAACACCATGGCGGCGAGTAACATGGTGAAAAGTTTGAGCTGCTCGTGGGGCTGGGGCGGCGGGCCGGATGCCACCATTGATGCGATTTTTCAGCAGATGGCGGCGCAGGGACAATCTTTCTTCAATGCCTCCGGCGACAGCGACGCCTTCACGACCGGATCCAGCTCAGCCAATGGCGTTGATAACACACAGCTCCAAAATGCCCCCTCCAGCTCGCCCTACATCACGCAGGTGGGCGGCACTACGTTGTTAACGACCGGACCGGGTGGCGCGTGGCAGTCGGAATCCGTCTGGAACTGGGGCGGCGGCACCGGCAGCAGCGGCGGCATCAGCAGCTATTACCCCATTCCCACGTGGCAATCCGGCGTCAGCATGGCTAACAATCAAGGCTCCACCACCAAACGCAACATTCCGGACGTCGCGCTGACTGCGGACAATGTTTATACCTATTCAGACAACGGCTCCGCGAGCAGCGTGGGCGGCACGAGCTGCGCCGCCCCGCTGTGGGCCGGGCTAGCGGCGCTGGCCAACCAGCAGGCCACCCAGACCGGCAACGCATCCGTCGGCTTCATCAACCCGACGGTTTATGCGCTGGGCACCTCGGCCAGCTATACGCAGGGTTTTCATGACATCACCAAGGGCGACAACACCTGGAGCAAAAGCACAACGCAATTTTACGCGGTGAGCGGTTATGATCTTTGCACCGGCTGGGGCACGCCGGCAGGACAGGCGCTGTTGGACGCGCTGGTGGGACAGGTGGGTTCGGTCACGGATTCGCTCGGCATCGTTTCCAATTCGCAGCTCTCGGCCACGGGACCGGCAGGCGGGCCTTTCAGCCCGGCGGGTTTTTCCGTGACGCTGACCAATTCTGGCACCACATCGCTGACGTGGTCGTGGGGCAATCCCGGCGTAGTGGACTGGCTGACCACCGTCCCCACCGCGGGTTCGCTTGACCCGCAGGCAACCACCAATGTAAACATCAACTTCGCCCCAGCCGTCACGAACCTGGCTGCGGGCAACTATTCCGCGACGCTAATGTTCTCCAACCAGGTGACGGCAGCGGTGCAATACGTCGTCGTGCGATTGCAGGTGTTGCCGTTGCTGTCAGTTTCGCCGGCCGGCGGGTTCACCTTCATCGGGCCGAAAGCCGGACCGTTCTTTCCCTCGTCGCAAAACTTCACCATCGCCAACCTCGGCAGTTTGCCGGTCGGATGGAAAGTGGTGGTTTCCAACGTGACCTGGCTGGCCGTGAGCCAGACCAATGGCACCGCCCCGGCATCCGGCCAAAGCACTTTCACCATCAGCCTGACGGCCAAGGCCAATTCGCTGGCCGCCGGTTCCTACAAAACCACCGTGGCGGTGAAGAACAGCGCCAACAAAGTCATCCAAAATTTGCCGTTCACCTTGGCGGTCGCGCAAAACCTCGTGACCAACGGCGGATTTGAAACCGGAAATTTTGCGGGCTGGACTCTAAATGCCGGCACCACCTCGGTGGGCAAACGCAGCGGTTTGGTGCATTCGGGCAAATACGGCGCGATGTTGGGACAGTCCACCACGCTGGGTTATCTCTCGCAACTGCTGCCGACCTTTGCCGGCCAGACCTACCAGCTTTCCGTGTGGGTGCACAACCCCAACAACACCCTCGGCGCCACGCCGAATGAATTTCAGATCCAGTGGGAAGGCAACACGATTTTCGACCGCGTCAACCTGCCCTTTGGCGCCTGGAGCAATTTGCAGTTCACCGTCACCGCCACCATGACCGGTTCGCAGCTCCAGTTCGGCTTCCGCGACGACCCTTATTACCTCGGCTTGGATGACGTCAGCGTGAAAGCGATTGTCGCGCCCCACCTGAAGGCCATTGTGCAACCGCCGCCAACCACACCGGCATTCCATTTCGACTTCACCGTCACGCCCGGCTCGGTTTATCAAGTGCAATACAAGACAAACCTGACGCAGCCGGACTGGATTGACCTCGGCCCGACCAGCACGGCGGACACGGAGACCTTCACGCTGACCGACACCAACACCGCGCCCTTCGCGCAGAAATTTTACCGGCTGAAGCTCGTGCAGTAAGTTTGAACCATGCCCGATTGCGCCCAGATGAAACGTGCGTTGGCTGCATTAGTATTATTAACCGCAGCCATAAGTGTTTTGGCTGCGGATACCGGCCGGAAAATTCTTCATGGCCACACCATTCCCATTACCAGCAAGCTGACGCCGCTCGGCCAACTGCCCGCGACGAAGGAGCTTTCCGTCGCCATTGGCCTGCCGCTGCGCCACGAGGCGGACTTGGACGAATTCATCAGCCAGCTTTACAATCCAAGCAGCACAAACTACCACAAATTCATCGGCCCGGCGGAGTTTGCCGCGCGTTTCGGCCCGACGGCAAATGATTACGCGGCGGTTAAAAAATTTGCGGCGGAACACGGCTTGAAAGTTACCCAGACTTACGCCAACCGGCTGGTGCTGGATGTCCGGGGACGCGTTGGCGATTTTGAGCGCGCGTTCCAAATCCAACTGCACACCTACCGGCATCCGGAAGAAGCGCGGAATTTTTTCGCGCCCGATACTGAGCCGTCGGTGCCGGTGAACCTGCCGGTGGCCGACATGATGGGCTTGAGTGATTACTCGCGGCCGCGGCCCTTGCTGCACGCTGTTCCGCAAGCGAAAATTTCGCCGCTGAATTACAACGGCTCCGGCCCGGGCGGCTCTTACCAGGGCAGTGACTTTCGCAACGCCTACTTTCCCAATTCACCGCTGACAGGCGGCGGCCAGGTGGTGGCGGTGTTTGAAGAGGACACCTATTATCAGGCCGACATTACCAATTACGAGGCGAGCTGCGGTTACACTAACGTGCCGTTGCAAAATGTCTGGGTGAACATTTCCAGCAACAGCGCGCCAGGTTACAGTGGTGTGGCAAACGCCGTGGCCGAGGTCTCGCTCGACATCGAACTGGCCATCGCCATGGCGCCGGGGCTGTCCAAGCTGATGGTTTACCAAGGGAACAATGCTTACGATGTTTTTAATCAAATCGCGTCGGACAATGTTGCCAAGCAAATCAGCTCATCCTGGACGTTCGGCACCGGGCCGGCACATAACTGGCATCAAAATGGCACGACACTGGATTCGATCTTCAAGAACATGATCGCGCAGGGGCAGTCGCTTTATCAGGCGTCCGGCGATTCGGATGCTTACACCGGATCACAAGCTATTTCCTCCTCGTCCGGCCCGATTCCCGTGGACAGCCCCTATCTCACCAGTGTTGGCGGCACGACGCTAACGATGACCGGCGGCGGCGCGGCATGGTCATCGGAAACAGTCTGGAACTGGGGCAGCAACACCGGCTCCGGCGGCGGCGTCAGTTCTAATTATCCAATTCCCTACTGGCAAACGAATGTGAGCATGACCGCCAATAACGGCTCCACGGCTTACCGCAATTTTCCCGATGTGGCGCTGACGGCCGATGCGAACTATGTGGTTTATAACAACGGCCAGACCGGTTACTTTGGTGGCACCAGTTGCGCCGCGCCGTTGTGGGCCGGCTTCACGGCGTTGGCCAACCAGCAGTCATTTGCCGGTGGCGGAACCAACCTCGGATTTCTCAATCCGGTCTTTTACGCCATTGCCAGCGCGAGCTGCTACACCAATTGCTTCAACGACATCACCACCGGCAACAATATCGGCTCGCACACGTCCGGCCTTTACTACGCCGTGACCAACTATGATTTGGCCACCGGCCTCGGCACGCCCGCCGGCACGAATCTCATCAACGCGCTCATTGCGCCGCCGCCGGTTTTTCTTTCGCAACCGGCGGGAAGAAACATCACCAACGGCGCGAATGTCACTCTCACCGCCAGCGCGAGCAGTTCCACATCCATGAGTTATTTCTGGCAGTTAAACGGCACGAATTTATCCGACGGCGGCAACATCAGCGGCTCGGCCACCAACACGCTTTCGTTGACCGGCGTGAACACGAACAACAGCGGCTCGTATCAACTCGTCGCCTCGAACGCCACCGGCTTCGTGTCCAGCCGCGCCGCCGTCTTGAACATCGGTTTTGCGCCAACCGTCAGCGTCTCTCCCTCCAGCCAACTGGTGTTTGCTGGCAGCAATGCCGTCTTCACCGCCACGCCCGGCGGCAGCTCGCCGTTCAGTTATCAATGGAAACGCGGCGGCACCAATTTTGGCGGCGCGAATATCACCGGCACCAACGCAGCCACGCTGACGATTTCCAGCGCCGTCACGAACAACGCCGGCAATTACACCATCGTGGTCACCAATTTGTTCGGCGCCGTTACCAGCAGTGTCGCCGCGCTCACCGTCGTGTTACCGCCGAGCATCACGAGTTCCTCAATCACCAACCGCAGCGGGCAATGCGGGCAAAACACCAACGCCTTTTCGCTCACCGTCATCGGCACCGCGCCGTTGAGCTACCAATGGAACACCAACGGCGTGCCGGTCGGCGGCGCAACGGGCACCAGCTTTGGCCTGACGAATCTGCACCTGGCTGGCGCGGCCATTTCCGTCACCATCACCAATCTTTACGGCAGCGTGACGAGCAACGCCGTGATCACGGTCTCCGATTCACTGCCGCCAATCATCACGCTCAACGGCGCGGGCCGGATGACCAACGAACTCGGCTCCGCGTTCACCGATCCCGGCGCCACCGCCAACGACCTTTGCGCCGGCACGGTGCTCGTCACCACCAACGGCACGGTCAATATCGCCGCCGTTGGCACCAACACGCTGACCTACACCGCCAATGACGGCAACGGCAACTCGGCCACCAACACGCGCACGGTCGTCGTCCGCGACACCACGCCGCCAACTATTTCGTGGAGCTTCACTAATTTGATTGTCGCCGCGAATTCCAACTGCGTCGCGCTCATGCCCGACGCGACCGGCACCAATTTCATTCGCGCCACCGATCTGTCCGGCTCCGTGACCATCACGCAAAGCCCGACCAACAACGCCACGCTTTCGCTCGGCACCAACCTCATTGTCCTCACCGCCGCCGACCCGTCGGGCAACAAATCTTATTCAACCAACCGCGTGGTCGTGCAGGACCAGACGCCGCCGCTGATTTTCGGCCAGCCTGCCAGCCAGACCAATTTTGTCGGCGGCACCGTCAGTTTCACCACCGCCGCCACCGCCTGCACCCCGCTGGCCTATCATTGGTTTTTCAACAGCAACTCCCTGCCCGCGCAGACCAACAGCACGCTGACGCTCTCCAACCTCGCGTTGACCAGCGCGGGAAATTATTTCGCCATTGCCACGGCAGCGGGCGGCTCGGCCACCAGCGCCGTCGCCACGCTCACCGTGAATTTGAACCCCGCCTCGGTCGCGCTCGCTTCTTCCGCCAACCCGGACGGCTTCAAGACCGGTCTGAATTTCATCGCCGCCGTCACGCCGACCAATGCCAGCGGCACCATCCAGTTTCTGACCAACGGCACGGCGTTTGATCTGGAGCCGCTCAGCACCGGCACCGCCACCAGCACCAATCTTTCCACGCTGCCGCGCGGCACGAATTTCATCACCGCGATTTATTCCGGCGACGCCGGCCATCTGCCCGCCACCAATTCGCTCACGCAAATCGTCACCAACCATCCGCCGCAGGTTTTGCCCGCGTATTACACGCTCGTGGCCGGACAGAATTTGAGCCTCGCCGTCGCCGACCTCGCGACGAACTGGAGCGATGCCGATGGTGATCCGCTGACCCTCGCGGCCATCAATATCAGCACGAACGGCGTGACGGTGACGAACACCGCGCCGTTCCTGTTTTACGCGAACCCGAATTACGTCAACGACCAGTTCGTCTGCGTCATCAGTGACGGCTTCGGCGGCACCAACTTCCAGAGCGTCAATATCACCATCCTGCCGCAAACGAATTCCACTCCGCTCATCACGGTCGCGCCGCCGCCGGTCGGCGGCGTGACGTTGCAACTGAACGGCGCCTACCATTCCACCTACATCCTCGAAAGCGCCACGGACCTGACGGTCGGCGACTGGCAGCCGGTCGCGACCAACACGCTCGGCCTCTCCGGCACCTGGCAGTTCACGGATTTTGGCGTGACGAATAATCCCAGCCGCTTCTACCGGCTGGAACTGGTGCCATAATTTCCGGCGGCTGAACTTCCCCGCGCGCCACTTGCCCGCCGCGACGAAAAACGCAACAATGCCGCCGTGAGCGAACTTCTCCAGCGCGTCGAAAGCTCCGCGGATCGCCGGCGGCTTTTTGCCCGCGGCCAAAAAATTCTCGTCGCCGTTTCCGGCGGCGCGGATTCGCTCGTCTTGCTGCACGCGCTGCACGCGCTCGCCCCCCGGCACCGCTGGCAACTTTCCGTCGCGCATTTCAACCACCGACTGCGCGGCCGCGCCAGCGACGCAGATGAACAGCTCGTCCGCCAGACCGCGCGGAAACTGCGGCTGAAATGCTTCACCGATAGCGCGGACGTGAAAGCGTTCGCCGCCCGGGCGAAAATTTCCGTGGAGATGGCCGCGCGGAAATTCCGCCACCAATTTCTGGCACGCACGGCGCGCGCGCAAAAGATTGCCACCGTCGCGCTGGCCCATCACGCGGACGACCAGGTGGAACTTTTTTTCCTGCGCCTGCTGCGCGGCACCGGCGGCGAAGGTCTCGCGGGCATGAAATGGCGCTCGCTGTCGGCGGCGGACCAGACCATCGCGCTCGTCCGCCCGCTGCTGGATTTTTCCAAGACGGAGCTGCTGGCCTTTGCCCGCGAAAACAAAATCCGGTTCCGCGACGACGCCTCCAATTTCGCCGCCGACTTTCTCCGCAACCGCATCCGCCACGAGCTGCTGCCGCTGCTCCGCAAAAAATATCAGCCGGCCGTGGACCGCACCGTCTTGCGGCTGATGGACGTGGCCGGGACCGAGGCGGAATTTGTCGGCGCGGTCGCGGCCCGGATTCTCCACCGGAAATTAAAAACCAAAAAGCCGTTCGCGGAACTGCCGCTGGCGATCCAGCGGCGGCTGATCCGGCACCAGCTCATCGCCCTGCGGATTCCGCCGGAGTTTGCGCTGGTCGAACAGCTCCGGGAAACGCCGGACCAGGCAGTGAGCGTCACCACGGGCGTGACTGTGACGCGTGACGCGGCCGGCCAGATTTCCTGCCAGCAGCCGCCGACCGCAGCATTCAATGCCGCCGAACTGAAAGTGAAACTCGCCGGCAAACGCGGCCAGTTGCCATTCGCCGGCCAGGAGTTTTCCTGGGCGCTAAAGCCGTTCGCCGGCACGCGCGGGCGCGCGACCCGCCTGACCGAGTTGTTCGACGCGGACAAAGTTGGCGGCGAAATCATTTTGCGCCACTGGCGGGCCGGCGACCGGTTTCAGCCCATTGGCCTGAAGTCGGCGGTGAAGCTGCAGGATTTGTTTGTGAACGCCAAGATTCCTGCCGCGCGCCGGCGCACGCTCGTGCTGGCCACCACGCGCACCGGCGAGATTTTCTGGGTGCCCGGCCTGCGCATCGGCGAGCGGTTCAAGCTCACGCCCGCCACCCGCCGCCAGCTCGTCTGGCAATGGCGCGCGCCCGGCCCCGGAACCAACCGCCCAGACGCCAAGCCGGATTAAAATAAGGAACGCCGGAACCAAGGAAATAACCGTTCCCGCTTTTCTGCCTTCCTTATTAAAATATTTATGGCCGTGCGCTCGCACCTTGGCGTCTTGGCAATGCCGCCCCCAAACTTTCTGCAAATAATCTGTTCGCTTATCCACGGCGGCGGACATGAGTAAATAAACGGCTTGAAACTTTCCCCGCTTCATGGCGTTGTATCCCACATGACCAAGCGCCGGGCCTTCACGCTGATTGAGTTGCTCGTCGTCATCGCCATCATCGGCATCCTCGCGGCGCTGCTGATGCCCGCGCTGAGCAAGGCCAAAAACCAGGCGGGCAAGGCGACCGACCTCAACAACCTCAAGCAGATCATGATCGCCATCCACGTCTATGCCTCGGATGACGCGGACGTGCTGCCGGCGGCGAACTGGGACAACGGCGGTGGCAACCTGCCGGGCTGGCTTTACACGCCCGGCGGCCTGTTAAATTTCGACGCCACCACCGGCCAGCTCTGGCCCATCTTGCGCAACCCCAAAGTTTATGTCTGCCCCAGCGACGATTTGCAAATGACCCACTGGTCAAACAAACGGCAGCGCGACATGCAGCGTCCACAGCAACTTTCCTCCTACGCGATGAATGGCGGCGTGGTCGGTTACAGTTGGGATTACGAACACACGCATACACCGGCCAAGACGGCGCAGTTGCAGACCGGCGACTGCCTGTTTTGGGAGACGGACGAGACCGAGCCCGCTTTCTTCAACGACGGCGCCAATTATCCGCCCGAGGGCGTCAGCGGACGGCACAACGCCGGCGGCATCCAGGCCGCGCTGGATGGTTCCATCAGCTACATCAAGCTCACGCAGTGGTATCAGGACGATATCACCAGCACCAACCGCAACCGGCTTTGGTGCAATCCCAACTCGCCCGACGGCCGCGCATCGGCGGATTATCCCAGCCCCTGAACCATGCGCCCGGCCGTCATCATCATCGCGCTGGCCGTGCTCGGCGGTCTGTGGTGGCGGCACGCGCACCCCGCGCATCCCGCGCCCGTCAACGCCTCCATTTACGAGACCGACATGATGGCAAGCCTCGTGCGCGAAATCCTGACCGAATTCCCGTCGCCGCCGCCGACCATCTGCTTTCTCGCGTTTGGCGATGGCACCACGTCACCGAGCCAGGAATTCATCGCGCGCTTTGCGGGCTGCCAGCCGGCGGTGCGCCGGTGCGGTTCCGCCGTGTCGCCGCCGGTCGGGAAATTTTTTGAAACGTCCACGGGCAAACCGGGGCTGGTGGTGCACATCATCCGCTTCCAGAAAATCATCACCGGCACCTTCGACGTGGAAGTCGCCTTCTCCAACCTGCCGGCCGGCCACGACCACTTCATCTACCGCGTCCGGCAACTCGGCGGGGAATGGCAGGTCAAAGACCGCAAGCCCGCCTGAACGGTTTCCCGCGCGTCCGGCCATATAAAATACTTTCAAATAATCTGTTCGGTCTTTTCAGTAGCGCAGCCGCCCCGGCTGCGGTCCGGCGCGCCCTCGCGCCAGACGCGCACGCACGGGAAATTTCCGAACCAGCCACGGTTTCCGTCCGCCCGGCGAACCGCGAGGGCGCGGTTCGCAGCGCCCGAGGCGGGCGCGCTCCCCTGCACTGTCTAAAAATAATTTCAAATAATCTGTTCGCTTTCCCGTTCGGTGGACATTATTCCGTGAATGGCTGAACTGACCGACCACGGGCTGAAATATACTTGCCAACCATGAAAACCCGAATTAGCGTCCGAAATCAGAATAAAGATAGGCCGCAGTATCGCGTCCAAATCAACAGTTGGAGGCTACGCAATTATGAAAGCAATCATCATTCTAATTATTTGTTTCGTTATCCAAGTTGCAAGAGCCGGAGACTTGCAGGTTGACGATAAGCTTGCACAAAATGCATTGGCCGTGGTTCGGGTGAAGCTGATGTTTGCCGATAGCGGACTGCCCCATTCACCGTTTCGCGTTTATAGTGTTCACACCATTCGCATCCTAAAGAATGATTCCCATGAAGTATTTCGCGATTTGCTCGTGCGAGCCTTTAAGGACAAGCCAGGCATTCCAGACGGAGAAAGCACCATTTATCTCCAACGCTATGACCCCGTAAAAATGGAGCTTTCTGTCGATAAGGATTTCGGGCTTTGGATTCTAGTTGGCGGCGATGCGACCAAGGGCGTTAGCAATGTCAACAATGTCAACAATGTCAACATGGAGACATCGAAATGACGCCGGTTAGTTTCACATCTTTAGTGCGACAAGTTGGCTAGGATTAATTTTCGTCCGGTCTTGACAGGCGGTGGTTAAAAATACCTTCAAAAAACCTGTTCGCTTTCGCGTTTGGCGGACATTATTTCGTGAATGGCCAAATTGACTGACCACGGGCTGAATTATTCTTGCCAACCATGAATGCCAGAAATACCGTCACCCACATGCAGCCCAACTGGCATCTATTTCGGCGGCAACTGGGGCGGTGGCTGGCCCAGTTTGAACGCAGCCTTTGCCGGGAACACGTTTGGGGGCATAATGATCTAATCACCAACAAAGACCGGACAAAACCCAACCAAAACCCACGCGACATCCAAATGGCATATGCCATCGTTTGGTGTCCGAAGAACTGTTAGGCGTAGCAGAGTATTTTCGCGCACATTTCGTCTAACAGAACAGAAAGTCATGTGTTAAAGATTATGATTTTGAAAATTCGATACATTCTATTCGGTTCGTTTTTGTTCGTGGCTGCAATAGTCGCTAGGCCAGTTTCAGGTATGTGGCCTAGCTACGACGAAACAAAGCCACCGAGTCTTCCGCTGCCGGTCGCGTATGAGAAAGCGATGGCATCTCTCGGCCAAGCCACCAACCAGTATCATTGCGTAAGAGTGAGCGTTAGCAATGCGCTAGTTCGGGATGGAGAGTGGGATTTCACATTTACAACATCCACACCCACAAACGGTGTGCCGTATTATAAATACATCGAAGTTTATTTCGATGGCACGGTCAAGACCAACCTGCAGGTGATTATGTGATTGTGAAAGCTACGCCTAACACATCACTGGAGCCAACGCGATTGGCGCTGTCAGTTTTTCGTTTTGGTTTTTCGGCCGGCGAAAGTCGCGGGGCGCGTGGCTCAGTTCTTGGTCGTTAGGCATCTTATCACCATGAAAATACTCGCCATATTTTTTCCGCTCTTGCTCGGAGTTTCCGTGCAAGCTCAACCCCCGTCATACGGTGGAGTGAGGGAATTAGCCGAACAACAAGACCCAACAAATAGTGTCCCCACCGAAGAGAGGGTTTATGTTTGTTCAGAGTGGCCAGTTCACCAGTATTCGTTTATTCAACATTATCAAGATGACCTGACAATTAGGCAGCTTATTGACAAAACCAAACTCAAAGACAAGGAAGTGGAGGTGACTGTTTACCGACGGTTGAAAAATAGCCCGCCAACCCTTGGCATATACACTAACTACGCTGGAGAGAGTGTATTTAACGTGGTGGTTAGCACCACCAAAAATCCGACTTTCAAAATTAAAGCTGAAGATGCAATTTTGTTCACGGATACTCATGAACCTCGTGCCTATTAGTTATGGCGATGCCTAAACTGTCACCACTACTTGTCGCCCGGCGCGACAACTCCTTCAACATGCCTTCTTTCTACGTTAGGCGGCAATCCACGCTATGAGTCCAACTCGAAACATTTTGCGGTTAGGGCCATTTATTTTTGCAATGCTTGTCTTCGCTGGATGCAGGGCCAGTTGGCCTGAAGATAAATCTGCTAAAATAGACAGGCTTACTCATTGTGCCGAACTTGTTCGTTCGGGTGTTGACACCAACCAAATTGAGATGGCTTGCAGCCGGATTACGAACCAGCCAGAATCTGTCCTGCTCGACCTCAAACAGTTCTCGAAAGAAGCCGTCTCGGTATTAAATATGGTAGCCGATCAGTTGACTAATCCGAAGCTTACGACATATACGGCGGATTTCGGGGATGGGGCAGAATTGCTTGATTACAAAAGCCAGCGTTCATACTTTTTCGTGTTTTATTTCCAAGGGCCGGTATTGAAGCTCACTTTAGGGCGTCTTGATATCCATCGGGGAGACGAGGCTTATTTTTACAAAAGCGGCAAGCTGAGATTTATTCAACTAGATAAGGAACATTCAAATGCAAGGTTAGACTTAAATGAAGATGGCACATTTTATAGTTATTGGTCAAATGCCTCCGGTCGGCTTGTTAGTTTTTATGCAGACGGTAGAAATGTGCCGCCAGAAGTTCAAAAATAGGATACGGAAATAATGCCGCCTAACCAGATTAGATGAGAAGGCAGACCACTTGTAAACGGCGGTTGAAAAGTGCGGCGGGCGGCGCTCGAAAAGTGCTGCACCTTCCGGGCAAAGAAGACTGTTTTTTCAGGGTTTCGTCAAGCTGTTGATTCCGCTTCGAGGTAGAAGCAGCAGGAGGGGGAGCTTC
>CAISYZ010000187.1 GCA_903889895.1 uncultured Verrucomicrobia subdivision 3 bacterium
CGTCGGATCGTCGGGCGAAAGCTTGGCGAGCGGCACGAGTTCCTTGGGCAGATGCGTGACGAACGTGGGCTGAATCAAAATCGGCTCGACAAGTTTCTCAAACACCGCGCCGGTGACTTCAAAATCTTCTGCTGCTTTAGCAATGTCACCTCCAAGTTTGAGCACATCTATCGCAACATTTAACCGCTGCGAAGGAGACTGCGCGAACCAATCTTCGAGTCCCGTGCGTTCTCGCACGGCGTCTCGGACGAGGTCTTTGTATTTCTTCCGTTTCCAAGGGCGGCTTAAGTCTATGACCTTTGGCTTCGCCAAACGATCCAATGCGTCTCTTGTGTTTTGAATTCGCCGAAATACGTCTATTGCTTTTGCAATGGGCGCGTCAGCATCTTCAGTTGTGGTTAACTTAAATTCAGCCGTTGCAAGCGCACCTTTGACCAACCATTCTGATGCTTTTGCTGCTTCTGCGGCTGCTGGCGAAGTTTCGAGCCGATCCAAACATTCCTTAAGTTGAGGGAAAATCGCTTTGAAATTTTTATTCAATTCCCTGAACTGCTTGGCAAATTCAGCTTCAGAATCTCGAAACGTCGGATTCTCTTGGGCTTCTTTGCTTACGAACGCAAGCGTGTCTAGCGCAGATTGAATTTGGCTTCGCACTTCATTTTTTGGATTGTGCTGAATAATGAGCGTGCCCAAAACTTTTTGCGCCACCGTCGTGATGAGCGATTCCACCAGTTCCATCATCGTCGCGTAATCGCCGAACGACTGATAGGCTTCAAGCATCGTGAATTCGGGATTGTGCCGGCGCGAGAGACCTTCGTTGCGGAAGTTTTTCCCGATTTCAAACAGTTTGTCGATCCCGCCGACTAGTAGCCGCTTGTGGTAAAGCTCCAGCGCGATGCGCAAATAAAAATCACAGCCCAGCGCGTTATGCTTGGTGATGAACGGTGCCGCCGCCGCGCCCCCGGGAATGCCCTGCATCACCGGCGTCTCGACTTCCACATAGCCGCGCTGGTAAAAAAACGCGCGGATTTCATGGACGATGGCGCTGCGCTGAAGAAAAATTTTCTTCACGTCGGGATTCGCGATCAAATCAAGATAGCGCTGGCGGTAGCGGATTTCCGTGTCTTCGAGGCCATACCATTTGGCCGGCGGCGGTCGCAGCGCCTTGGCCAGGATGGTAAAAGCTTCCAGCTTGATGCTCGGTTCGCCGGTCTTGGTGCGAAACAATGTTCCCGTGACGCCGACAAAATCGCCGAGGTCGAGATGTGTGAAAATGGCAAACTGCTCGTCGCCCAAAGTATTTTTCTGCGCGTAAATCTGGATGCGGCCGCTCTGGTCGCGCACGTCAATGAACATGGATTTGCCCATGTCGCGGTGCGCGGTGATGCGGCCGGCGACGGACACGCGATGGCCTTCCGGCAGCGCACCAGAATCGAAGCCGCTGCGGGCGGTATTGCATTCGGTGTCGGGAGAAAACTTGTTCTGGAACGGGTCAATGCCCTTGGCGCGCAGGGCGTCGAGCTTTTCGCGGCGCTGCTTAATGAGGGAATTCTCGTCCACGGGCTTGGCCGGATTCGGGTTCGTCGGTTTGGCTTCCATAAAAGTGCGGCGGTCATTAAAGCACAAAAACCGGGGCAAAACCAAGCAGCAAAACGGATGCTCAGAGAAATTCCCAGTGCGAGAACATCGCCGCCTGGCCACAGGGTTTTCCGTTTGACGAAACCAGGTTCCAGACCGTCGCCTGCGCGACGCAGAAGCGGCGTCCACTCTTGGAAATGCGGACGCCGGAATAATCGTCAATAAAACCGCGCGCGGTGACGGCAGCGAGCAGGCGGGCGCGCTCCGCGCGGTTCGGCGCCTCGGCGGTCAGGCGTGAGGGCGTGCGCGTGAGTTCTGCCCACGGCATTTCCCAGAGCGCGAGCGCGGCGGCGTTGCCGTAGTTCAAAATGGGATCGGCCTCCGTGCCATGCGAGACGACCACGAACGGCGCGTGGAAAACTTTCTCCGCCAGTTCCGCCGGCGCAAAATTTCCCGCCAGCAGCTCGCGCCCGGCAAAGTGCTTCAGGCTGCGCGCGATAATTTGCGTTTGCGCGATGACGGATTCGTCCTGCCAGATGTCGTTCACGCGCCGATGGTGAATTTTCCGGCGGCGGACGACAAGGCGTTTTGCAGGCTGGCGGAGAAAAATCGGTTTGTGTAGATTATGCGCGAAATTCTAAAAAATTATGGCTCCCAAAATCCAGATCCCGGACGAGTTGAAAAAAGACCTGCCGCCAAACAAGTGGGGCAAAATCCTCGGCGCGACGCCCATCGTGATGACCGTCATCGCCACGATGCTCGCCGGCCTGGCGTCCAGCGAGATGACCAAGGCGCAATACGACCGCGCGTCGTCCGCGCAGCTCCAGTCCAAGGCCGGCGACCAGTGGGGCTATTACCAGGCCAAGAAACTCCGCAGCGCGGTGGCGCGCAATTCGCTGGATCTGCTCGCCGCCACGAGCGACGTGAGCCCGCTGACGGCGGACGCCCTGCTGGGAGCTGAGGCGGCGACCGTTGACGCGCTGGTGAAAAACAAAATTCCCGCCGCCACGCCCGCGCAATTTGACGACGGCGTGAAGGCCGCGCTGGAGGCCGTGGACGGCTCCCGGCCGGAATCCGAAGTGCTGGCCGCGCTGGCAAAGGTCAAGGACGCGACGCTCGCCGAATCGCTCAACGCCGCGAAGGACGCCGCCAACGCCTTTGACAACGCGACAAAAGGCATCAACAAATCAGTGGACAAGCTGGACGAAACCCTGATGGCCGGCGACAAGAATGTGTTCCGCAGCTTTTCCGCCGCGCGGCTGCACTACACCTCGGCACGTTACGAGACCGAGGCGAAACTGAACTCGGCCATCGGCGGCATCTACGAATTGCAGGTGCGCAAGGGCAACCTCTCCGCCGAGCACCACCACAAGCGCAGCCAGAAATTTTTCTACGGCATGCTGGCGGCGCAGATGGCGGTGATTATTTCGACTTTTTCCATTGCGGCGCGACAAAAGAGTTTGCTTTGGTCGCTGGCCGCCGCCGCCGGGATGGCCGCCGTGTCGTTCGCGGCCTACGTTTATTTTTACGTCTGATTTTCGGACGGCAAAAGAGGCGGGAACCTCCGGTTCCCGCCTCTTGCTTTTTTTACGCCCAATTATTATTCGCTGACGGTGATGGCCTTCGGCTTGGCTTCCTCAGCCTTGGGCAGCGTGACGGTCAGGATGCCGTCTTTGTATTGCGCCTTCACCTTGTCGCCCGCGACCGCCGACGGCAGGGTGAGCGCCCGCGAGAAGCGGCCATAAAACCGCTCCTGCCGATGCACCTCGGTGCCTTCGATGACTTTCTCTTCCTTGCGTTCGCCGGAGATGACCAGCGCGCCGTCTTGCAGCGAGACTTCGATGTCCTCGCGCCTCATGCCCGGCAGTTCCACGCGGATGCTGAAGCTGTCCTTGTCCTCGTGGACATCCAAGGCCGGCGCCCAGCCGGTCAACGGCGATTCAAACAGCCGATCCAGTTCATCCTGCAAGTTTGCCAGCCGGCCAAACGTCGGCCAGGCAACCGAGGGACGTTGATATTGCATCAGTTTCATAATTTATTCCTTTCGTTAAATGTTTGGTTTATCCAACACCTTCCTATTAGCTTGCGCAATGCCAACCCTGCCAACGGCGAAAAAACGCAGTAAAATCAACGGTTTTTGAAGAAACAGGTTTCTAGGACGAAGCGGGTGCTGGAAAATTTTGGCACAATAAATTGTGCCAGAGCCGGGTGCGGC
The DNA here is from genome assembly GCA_903889895.1 of uncultured Verrucomicrobia subdivision 3 bacterium. Classification (GTDB taxonomy): domain Bacteria; phylum Verrucomicrobiota; class Verrucomicrobiia; order Limisphaerales; family UBA11358; genus UBA11358. The sequence continues at coordinate 3,794 of CAISYZ010000187.1, forward strand.
TGGCACGGTTGGCACAACCGAAAGGAGAAATTATTTTCGGAACATCCCCGGCATCGCGCCGCCCATTTTGCCCATCATCCGCGACATCTTGCCCATTTTTTTCATCATCGTCTGCATCTGGAAAAATTTGTTGAGCATCGTGTTCAGCTCCGTCACCGTCACACCGCTGCCGGCGGCGATGCGGCGCCGCCGGCTGGCGTTGAGGATCACCGGATTGCGCCGCTCCTTCACAGTCATCGCGCAGACCATGCCTTCCATGCGCTTGAATTCCTTTTCCTGCTTGCCGATGTCCATCTGCTTCAGCGCGTCGCCACCGCCGGGCAGCATCTTCATGATGCTTTCCAGCGAGCCGAGTTTTTTCATCGCGCGCAACTGCTCCAGAAAATCCTCCAGCGAAAATTCACCCTTGCGCATTTTTTCCTCCATGCGCTTGGCGTCTTCTTCATTCACCGCCTCGGCCGCTTTTTCAACCAGGCTCACCACGTCGCCCATCCCCAGAATCCGCGAGGCCATGCGTTCGGGGTGAAACGGCTCAAACTCGTCCAGTTTCTCGCCGACGCCGGCGAACTTGATCGGCTTGCCGGTGACCGATTTCAAACTCAGCGCCGCGCCACCGCGCGCATCGCCGTCCAATTTGGTGAGAATGGAGCCGGTGATTTGCAGCGCCTGGTCAAAATGCGTGGCGACGTTGACGGCTTCCTGGCCGGTGGCCGCGTCCAGCACGAGCAAAATTTCCTGCGGCTTCACGAGGTCGCGCAGCCGCACGAGTTCCTGCACCAGCGGCTCGTCAATCTGCAAACGCCCCGCCGTGTCGAAGAGGACGACGTTGCAATGATTGGCGCTGGCAAATGCCAGCGCCTCACGCGCGATCTTTAAAACGTCGGTTTCTCCGCGTTTTACGAACACCGGCACCTCCACCTGCTGGCCGAGTGTTTCCAGCTGGTCCATCGCCGCGGGACGATAAACATCCGCCGCCACGAGCAACGGCATTCGGCCTTGTTTCTTGAGCAGCCGCGCCAGCTTGCCGGCGGAAGTGGTTTTACCCGCGCCGTGCAGGCCGACCAGCATCAGGCAAGTGGGGTTTCCCGAAAGATTGAGCGCGGCGTTTTGCGCGCCGAGCAGGTTCGTGAGCTCATCGCTGACGAATTTGATGATCTGTTGGCCGGGCTGGACGCTGGTGATGACTTCCGCGCCCAGCGATTTCACTTTGACGCGCTCAATGAAATCGCGCGCCACCTTGAAATTCACATCCGCTTCCAGTAACGCCATCCGCACTTCGCGCAAGGCGTCGCCGACATTGCTCTCGGAAATCTTTCCGAGACCCCGCAAATTCTTGAAGGCATTCTGCAGCTTGGTGCTTAACGAATCGAACATCCGGCCAGCCTAAAACAAATCTGTCCGCCGCACAAATTCAAAGGCGAACGTGGTCGGGTCTATTTAGCCAATGTCAACTTGTTGCGGGTGGGTCACGGTGGCTTCGACTGCTTTTCTGGTGTATGCCCAATAGTTGATTCTTTAATTTTGTTTTGCGATTAACCTTTTTCCTGAGATTTAATGAGCGCTTGTTAAGTTAAATAACTCGCATACCTTTCATTCTTGTTGTCAGACTCCGCTACCCTGTGCTGCAAATCTTTTATGACCAACACTGAACTCCACCGCACGCACCGCATTGGCTGGCTCCGTGCCGCCGTCCTCGGCGCTAACGACGGCATCGTTTCCACTGCCAGTTTGATCGTCGGGGTGGCTGCCTCGGAAGCCAGCCGGAATAGCGTGCTCGTCGCCGGCTTGGCCGGCTTGGTCGCGGGTGCGATGGCCATGGCGGCTGGCGAATATGTTTCGGTCAGCTCCCAATCCGATACCGAAAATGCAGACTTGGAACGGGAACGTGAGGAGTTGGCAACGGATTTTGAGTTTGAACAGGCAGAACTCGCGGCGATCTATATCAAACGCGGCTTGGATGCCGAACTGGCCAAACAGGTCGCTGCTCAATTGATGGCGAAAGATGCGCTCGGCGCTCACGCGCGAGAGGAACTGGGCATCTCCGATAACTTGAGCGCCCGTCCGGTTCAAGCGGCCTTGGCTTCGGCGTGCATGTTCACTATTGGGGCCGCCCTGCCATTGTTGCTCGTTTTGGTTGTGCCAACCTCCAGGCTGGTGTGGGTGGTTACCGGCGCTTCACTCCTCTTCCTGGCCTTGTTGGGCGCTTTGGCTGCCCGCGCCGGAGGAGCCCCCGTTTGGAAATCCGTCGCGCGCGTGACCTTCTGGGGCGCTTTGGCCATGGCCCTGACGGCAGGCGTGGGAGCATTGTTCGGGGCAAAACTTTAAGAACCTGTCTTAAAATTCCAAGGGGTGCTGCTTTTGGGGAAAAGGCTGGCTGGCGAGACGTAACGAAGGAGCATACCCCTTGTGGGTCTGCGACTGAGGAGCAACGAAGTCAGACGGCTTTTTCCGCAAAAACCCTCCGGGCGGCGGGCCTTTTGCCTTTGTCCGGCGTTGGCTCGGTCTCTTAACCACCCGCTCCGGGGTGGCCGGTGCCCGCGCACCCTCGCCGCCTTGGCCAAAGCCAAAATCCTCAGCCGCAGCACCCTTTTCAATTTTTAGAAAGGCTCTAAGCCGGAACCATTCAGTAGGAATTGCCCACCCGAAGCAGACCCCCTTATCCAACGAACTGGGCGATATGTTTTTGAACCCCAAAGTCGATCACCAAACTGTGAGAAAATCATACAGCAATGCAGTTGGATTTTGTTCTGCAAGTGCTTCCCATATTGACGGTTGCCTTGTTTGGTTCAGTTGGTTTTACAGCTCAACCACAGGGATTCGGCCAAACCGGGTCCCTGCGGATAACTTTTAACGCCAAGGCGCA
>CAISYZ010000188.1 GCA_903889895.1 uncultured Verrucomicrobia subdivision 3 bacterium
CAGCAAACTACCGCCGTTGGTGACAATCAAAATTGCGCTGGTATCCACCAGATCGTTATCAGCAGCCAACCCGGCTGGCGTGAAGGTGCTGTCGTAGATGGTCGTGCCGCTGAGCCAGGATTGATCAGCAGCTTGAACGCCCGTCGCCAGCGCCAAGGATGCCAGCATGGCAAATTTGCAAAATGTCTTCATTGATATTTTCATGTTTTGATTTGTTCAGGAACGGTGATGATTTAATTTCTCATAAAATCGATTTTTTGTCTTGTCACATGACAATGTGACGCCCTGAGCCACGGATTCCATTGCATCGCGATTGATTCCAAAGCAGAATTGGCTTGTGAATCCCGTTCAACAGCGCGTCGTCCGACTGTCATTGTTGGCGTTGACGTTTTTGTCGCAGTTGGTTGCGGCCCAAGAAAACCTTCGGCCGGAGCAAAATTATTTGGTCACAACCTGGGGGCCGAACGAGGGTCTGCCGGGCAATTCCATCACCGACGTGGCGCAAACGCCGGAAGGCTATATTTGGGCCGGGACATTGTTGTCGGGTCTGGTGCGATTTGATGGAGTTAGATTTGTGGCGTATTCCGTTCGGAACATACCGCAGTTCCGGGGAATAAGCATTCGAAAGTTGATGGTGGATCGCGCAGGGGTGCTTTGGGCCAGCGCATATAACGGCGCATTGATGACGTGGAATCCGGAGCATGGTTTCACATTGATTGAAACGAATGCCGGCCGCATGGAGTCACTCCTTTGGTCACAATCAGGCCATGCGATTTTTTCCATGGGTGAAAATCACATATATGAAGTTTTGAGAACGTCCGACGGCTGGCGGGGTAAGGTTGTTGATCTACCGGGATCAGATTTTCGACTTCCGCCTTGTGCCGACAGCGAAGGCCATGTCTGGTGGTTGCGCAACCAACGCGAAATCGTTCGCTGGCACGATCAAAAATTCGAGACACTCGCTTTGCCGCCCGGATTGGACAACCGGCGGTTGCTGGCTTTGACCAGCGACCAATCCGGAAATGTCTGGGCGGGAACCGACGGGGCCGTGCTGAAATGGGAGGGAGATCGCTTTGCAAACGCCACCCCCACCAATGTTAAACTTACGACGGTCAAGTTTCTGGTTTCAGCGGGCAATAGCCTCTGGGTAAACGACGATGAACATTTACGCCGCCTAGTCAACGGACAGTGGGTGGCGGAAGCAAAAGGTTGGAACGAAGATTATTCAAAAAAGAAATTCAGTATTCTTCGTGGTGATTCCAAGGGTGGGTTGTGGCTGGCAAATGATGAAACGGGATTGATTCATGTGTTGCCCGACGGGACGGTTCATAAAATAAGTGTGAATGACGGTTTGCCAAGTAATGTCATCGGCAATATTTTCGTGGACCGGGAAGGAACCGCGTGGATCGGCTACCAGCGTGGCGCATTGATCCAGGTGCGTCCGCGTTTGTTCAAGGCCATCTCACGGGCGCAGGGACTGAAGGAATCATTGGTTAACAGCGTTTGTGAAGATGCGGATGGGGCCGTCTGGATTGGCACGGCCGGCAATGTTTGCGCACGGTATCAAGATGGTCATTGTTTGAACTTCTCTCTGCCCGCGAATCCAACCGCGCATGACACAGTATTGGCGGTGGATTTCCAAAACCGCATCTGGGCCAGCGGACGAGGCTGCGGCTTGTTGATGTTTACCAACGGGCAATTCATTCCCGTCCTTGGCCCGGAGAAATTTCCGGGAGGCGTGCGCTTGTTGTTACCCGCGCGAGACGGACGGCTTTGGGTCGGAGCCTTGAGCGACATTTTTGTGGTTTCCGAGGGAAGTCTTCGCAAGGTCTATCATGCTGATGGCTCAACGGCTCGGCCAACCGCATTAGCCGAGACGACCGATGGCGCAATTTGGGCGGGAATATCAGCAGGCGCTTTGTTGCGCTGGAGTGGCGCGGAGTTTACAAACGTGACACAACCCGAATTAAAATCCCTGTCGCTCGGCCGCTTCTGTTCGCTCTGCCCGACGTCGGATGGAGGATTGTGGGTGGGCACATCTGAAGGTGGTTTGTTGAGATTTCAGGACGGAAAGTTCCGGCGACTCTCCACCCAAAACGGACTGCGATCCGACCGGATTGCACAGGTTCAATTGGATCGGAGAGGAAATTTGTGGCTGGCCACTGAAACCGGCATCGAACGGGTGGAAGCATCGGCATTGGCACATTTTGAAAAAGGTGACATGGATACCGTCCCCGTTAGCAAATACGGGCGCAATGACGGTATTGAAAATGTCGCTGCCTCGATTGAATTTCAGCCCAATTGTTGGAGTGGTCGTGACGGCACGCTGTGGTTTGCCATGGGAAACAACATCGCCTATGTAGATTCCGAACGGGTGAATGCCAGCTCGCTTCCTCCCACGGTGGTGCTCGAAGAATTTAGCATGGATCAAAAGGTTGTTTGGCCGGGCAATCCAGCCGGGGTTCTCGCCCCCAATGACATGGCTTCAGATGAAGAAATTGCCGCCGAAATTCCCAAGGTCGTCATCCCTCCCGGCCTGCATGATTTGGAGTTTCGCTACACCGGCTTGTCTCGCTCCGGTTCTCCGTTGCTTCAATTCAAATACCGTTTGGCGGGAATCCAAACCGATTGGCACGATGCCAATATCGAACGGGTGGCGCGCTATAACTATTTGCCGCCGGGAAAATATATTTTTCAGGTCAGGGCCGGAAATAGTGACGATGTTTGGGGTGAAACCAGTGCGGCCTTGCAGGTGGAGCTACAGCCGTTTTTTTACCAAACAATTTGGTTTCGTTGGGCGGTTGGCTTGGCTCTGACAGCCAGCATTGGCTTGGTGGTCTGGAAGGTTTCACGGCGTCGAATGCGGCAGAAATTAGCCCGGTTGGCGCAGCAAAATGAAATCGAGCGCGATCGCATTCGCATCGCCCGGGACATGCACGACGAAATCGGATCCAAACTAGCGCGTATCTCCTATATCAGCGAACTGGTCCGGGAAAACGAGGCGCATTCTGGAACAGCGTCGGCCCAAATCAACGCCATTGCCGAAACCTCACGCGATGTGCTTCAGTCTTTGGATGAAATTGTCTGGGCAGTCAACCCGCACAATGACACCCTCCAGCATTTGGCTGCGTATTTGAGCCAATACGCCCATGATTATTTTCAAAGCACCAGTGTTAATTGCGCTGTGAAGATGCCCATGAACCTGCCGCAGCATCCCGTCTCATCGGAAACCCGGCACAACCTGTTCCTCGCGTTCGAGGAAAGTTTGACCAATGTTCTCAAACACGCTGCCGCCCGGAATGTTGAAATTCAGATGGAGTTGAAGCCAACTGTTTTTGAGATTTTGATCACTGATGACGGTCGGGGACTGCAAAATGCAGCCAAAAGCGGCGACGGTTCAGCCTCGCTGAATGCCAATGGACTTGTGAACATGCGCAGCCGGTTGACCAACATCGGCGGCGAGTGGAAAATCGACGACGCACCCGGAAAAGGCACCAGAGTTCGGCTGACCATTCCAGTAAAATTGCCAGAGCCAAATAATTTATGACCACTTTTTCAATAGTGGATGACGACACCATTCTGCGCAAAAACATCGTCGAATACTTGGAGGCCACCCGGCGATTTCGCTGTATCAACAGCCTGGACAGCGCCGAACAAGCGATTGTTGAGCTGCCGTCCAAACATCCAAAGATTGTGCTGATGGACATCAATCTCGGTGGCATGAGTGGCATCGAATGTGTCCGTAAATTGAAGCCATTGCTGGCCGATTCGTATTTCTTGATGCTGACGGTC
>CAISYZ010000189.1 GCA_903889895.1 uncultured Verrucomicrobia subdivision 3 bacterium
CATTATTGCGGCTGGTGCGGAACGACAGCATCCGGCGGTTGGCGCGAGGGCTTTACGATTGTCCCAAGACCCATCCGGTGCTCGGCTTGTTGTCGCCCCCGGTGGAATCAATTGCCGAAGCGTTAGCCGGTCGTGATGGAACGCGCGTTCAGGCTTCCGGTGCTTACGCGGCAAATTTGTTGCATTTGTCGGAACAAGTGCCCGCCAAAATCGTGTATCACACTGACGGCGCTTCGCGCCAGGTGCGCGTGGGCCGGCAGACCATCATCTTGAAAAATACCGCACCGAGCCGCCTGCGCGCCCATGACCGCATGAGTGGGCTGGTGATTCAGGCATTGCGTTACTTGGGCAAGACGCACATCACAGAAGACCGCGTGAAACAATTGCACAAACTCCTGTCACCAAAAGACCGGCGGCAGTTGCTCAAGGATTTGCCATCCGCCCCGGTGTGGATGCACACGCATCTGCGCACCATCGGCGTGAAGGAGTCCCGGCGATGAGCACGTTTGCCGAACTTTCCGTGAAAGAGCGCGCCGCTTTTGTGCGCGAGGCGTCCGCCCGGCTCGATGTGCAGCCAGTGATCGTCGAAAAGGATTTTTGGGTGTGCTGGATGTTGCAGCAGATTTTTCAATCGTCACCGGCGGGCACACACTTGGTGTTCAAAGGCGGCACTTCGTTGTCCAAAGTGTTTGACGCGATAAAACGATTCTCCGAAGACATTGACCTTTCAATTTCACCCGAACTTTTGGGCTGGAAAGAATCGGAACTGGACAACGCGCCAACACCGACTCAACGGCGCAAGCGATCAGAAAAATTGGAAGCTGCTTGTATCGCCAAGGTGCAGGAACATTTTCAGCAGGAACTTGAAAAGAGCGTCAAGGCCGTGCTGGGGAAAAAGCCGGATAGCGGAAAATGGTTGAGCTACCAACTGGATACCACATCCAAATCTCCGGTGTTGCTATTTAATTATCCCAGCGCACTACCACCCATGGGCGGCTATATCCAGCCATTCGTGAAAGTGGAATTCGGTTCGCTGACAGATCAACGGCCCACTGGAGTTCATGTTGTTAAACCGCTGCTTGCAGAGGTGATTAAATCAAACTTTGATGATTTTCAAGTTGAGGTAGTAGCATTGGAGGTGGAGCGGACGTTTTGGGAAAAAGCGACGATCCTGCACGCGGAGCATTATCGTCCCGCCAACCAATCCATCCGTGAAAGATTCGCTCGCCACTACGCAGACGTGGCAGCACTTTGGGAACACCCGGCGCGGGCGATAGCGTTGGCTCGACTCGATTTGCTGGAGCGTGTAGTGAAACACAAGAGCCGGTTTTTTGCATCCAGTTGGGCAAATTATGAAACCGCCAAACCCGGCAGTTTCAAATTGCTCCCGCCTTCCCATCGCGAAGCAGCTTTGGAGCAGGATTACGACGGGATGCAGACAATGTTTTTGGCCAAGCCACCCACTTTCAGCCAAGTGTTGCGGGTGTTGGGTGAAGCCGAACGCGAAATCAATGACATCTGATCGAAATTTTGGCGAAAAAAGTGCCAGCAGAAGTGCCAGCAAAACTCATCGGTGGGGAGTAAAATGGAGTTAAGAAAAGTCGGCTGGAGTTTACTTGACTTAAATCACAAACGCCTTTAGTATCAAGG
>CAISYZ010000190.1 GCA_903889895.1 uncultured Verrucomicrobia subdivision 3 bacterium
CGCATTGCAAACGTAATCGAAGAACAAATCATCCGCCGTCTCCTGCGCGACTTCCGCCGGCGTCACGCCTACGGTGGTGGCATAGGTGGGCAGCTTGCCGGAAAAGTTTTTGAGCCACTTGCGGCGGCCCGGTTCGTTCTTAGGTAAAAAATAGGATTTTGACATATGTTATTAGGGTGTTGCGTATTTGTTTTGATGTTTTGTTGGCGTTTTTTGTTGATTGCGTGTTTTGGCGGAATCATTAAATCAATTGGCGGAACCGTTCGGGAAGTTGGCCGAGCCTTTCAGGAAGTTAGCGCGAACCCGCGGACAACTGGCGGAACCGTTCGGACAATTGTCCGGGTCTTTGGGTAAATTGCCGGAAGATTCTAGGAAGTTGTCGCCGCCGTTCAGGAAGTTTCCTCGACCGTCCGGGAAGTTGGCGGAAGCGCCCGGACAATTGGCCGGGGCTGGCAGGAAGTTGACGGAACCCTTCCGGCAATTGGCCGCGACCTTGCGGAAGTTTCCCGAACCGTTCCAGAAGTTGCCGGATGCGCTTAAAAAGTTCCCGCCGGGACGCCGGTAATTCAGCGCGACACCGGCCGAGTTGCGGCCGGAGCGGAAATCGTTTTTTGTGGGCGCGTGCATTGACGTGCCTGATTCAACCACTTTTGCCGCCCTCTGTGAACGCAACTATAGTGGCATTTACGACAGCCCGCCGGCTGCCGTTGCAGCCAGCGCCACGCCTCCAAATGCAACTGGTAGAGCGCCAGGCCGAACGCCGCTGCGATGCGCGAGGTGACGTTCAACGAGGGATTTTTCTGATCATCCTCCACCCCGCCCAGCATCTGCCGGGAAACCCCGGAGCGCCGGGCCAGATCGCTGAGCGTCCAGCCTCGCCGTTCGCGGCGGCGGCGGATGACGCCGGCCAGCGCCCGGTTTTCCGGCATCGGCAACGCCCACGTCAGATGCCACTCGGTTTCAGTTCTTGCGTTTTTATTTTCCATAAATCTCAGTATGCCCCGACCGCAGGGACAAAGGCTGTCCAACCTTCAAAATAATCAATCCGTTAAAATCTGCACCCGCACCCGTTCCGGAGAACGCGCGGTGGCCCGTGCCCCAGCGGCGGAGGGCCGCCGCACTCCCAGACGCTGGCGCGAAGGCTTTGGCCCCAGCAAACGCAGAGCGTCGTGGAGTGTGCCAGCCCCCTGGCGCTTTGGCCGCGCATACACCAACTGAAATGCCGGTTCAACTTTACCTGCCAACACCGCCCACTGCCAGCACCGGACTGGCTCCGGCAAGCAGAGGAGGGCCGCCGCACTCTGAGACGCTGATGCGTTTGCGAATGAATCCTGTCGTGCGCGAAGCGTTTTGGAGTGCGCCAGTCCTCTGGCGCTTTGGACATGCGGGCGGGACGCGCGGGACGACACGAAACTATTTAACCTTTTCGACGACGAGCATTTCGATTGGCATATTCGTGGGAACAAGTTCGAGGCCGAGCTGATCGGCCAAAGCCTGTTTCAGTTCTTCCAAGTTCGGATAGTGGTCAAATTGGTTTCCAACTTTTTCGACGCTTACATCCCATTTGAGGTTGAAAACATAATGGTTGGTGAGTCCTGTTTTATTGATTACGGGACTTCTTAATTGATTTATTTCCAACTCACGAGCCAATCTGTCTGTGTCATCATCTGCGATATAAATCTGGCCTAGGCTTACTTGTGACGAAGCGTCCGCAGAAGTGCTCGGCTTCAATTTGATAGCATTTGGGTTTTGAAGCATAAGGAGCAAGACATTCGTTTCCACTGCTTGGACCCCGTTCATTAGACCACTTGTGATGAGACAGTTTCCGGTGGTTTCAGTTTGTTGTTTTGCTGCCACTCAAGGTTCCGGTGGAAGGCGGGC
>CAISYZ010000191.1 GCA_903889895.1 uncultured Verrucomicrobia subdivision 3 bacterium
GTTAAATCGGCCAGAAACCGGTCCAGCCTGCCATCCAATGCGGCAACTTCTTTGGGCGTCATGAACCAACACTAATCAACATGCTAAATCATGTCAACACACTTAACCTAGTAATATTAGGACGGCAAAACGGAACCGGCTTTCCACCTTATGAAACCGCCAGTTGGCGGTGAAACACCCTCAGGGAGTCGTCGCAGAATTGAAATCGCAAGAAAGACAAAACAGCGAGGTAATGCCGACTTTATCAAGCTGAAATTGGTGCCAGAAAAACCTAACCGGACGGAAGAGATTTCTTCATACAGTTTATCGGCATCCCCAGGGCAATTGGAGTTCATTGACAGAATACTTGAGTCTGTAATTTTTGATAATACCGCGACCATGACTGGTCCTTTACTGATGGGGATGTCGGCTTCCGCAAAACTGCTTGGCGTCAGCCGCGCGACTCTCTGGCGAATGATTAACGCAGGCATACTGCAAAAAGTCGAAGTATTGCCCGGCAGCTTCCGTCTCCGGCGCGCTGATCTGTTGGCCGTTGCCGCCCATCGGTCAAAAGAATGCTTAACCACTGCAATGCGGGTTTAACCTTTCAGGCAAAAAACTATGGTCTGGCACATCAGACAATTATTGACTTTGTGACCGTTATGGCAGACATTATTCTCATGTCGCAACCAGTAACATCCATGCCGCTGCCCGCTGAACGTGCGCTTCGCAAGTTGGGGCGTGACCTCGCGCTCGCACGCCGCAAGCGCGGCATCGCCACGGGCGACATGGCCGCGCGCCTCTTTGTCACCCGTGATACACTGTGGCGACTTGAACGTGGCGACCCGACCGTCGCGCTCGGAACCTTGGTGACGGCCGCTTTCATTCTTAATCTGCACGAGCGGATCGCTAATCTGGCCGCGCCCGCCAGTGATGATCTTGGCTTGAGTCTGGATGAGCGCCGCCTGCCACAACGAATTCGTCGCCACAAATCATGAGCTTGGAAGTCCATATTGATTGGCAGGGTCAAACACTTTTGGTGGGACGGCTTCATGTCGCTGAACGCGGTTCATCCGTTTCGTTTGTGTATGACGCCGGATGGCTTCAACGTGAGGACACCTTTGCGATTGATCCCACCTCGCTCCCATTGCAACGAGGCGTGCATCATGGGATAACGCTTTTTGGTGCCATTCAGGATTGCGGGCCTGACCGTTGGGGCCGGGTCTTGATTGAGCGGGCTGTCCGTAAAAAAGTTCTCACCCAAAAGCCATATCACGAAATTGATTATGTGCTGGCGCTGGACGATGCGTCGCGCCTCGGTGCACTGCGCTTCCGCCCTGATACCGGCGGTCCATTTCTCGCGGACACCAGTGGAAAACTCCCGCCGTTGGTTCGTCTCAACGCCCTGCTTCGCGCCACCGACGCGATTCACAGCGAAACGGAAACCGCCCAAGATTTACGCTTCCTGCTCGGTGCTGGTTCGCCACTCGGTGGTGCCCGGCCCAAATCAGCCGTCGCTTTGGCTGATGACCGGCTAGCCATCGCGAAGTTTCCCAAGCCCGACGACACCCGCGACATTGCGGCGGGCGAAATTCTTGCTCTCACACTGGCAGAGCAAGCCGGCATTCAAGTCGCGGAACATCGGCTCGTCCCGGTGGGCAGCCAAAGCGTCGCCGTTATCACCCGGTTTGATCGTGCGGGAAAAATCCGCATCCCCTTTATCTCTGCGGCCAGTTTATTAGGTTTGCCCCAAGGCGAGCTTGGTGCTTACACCATGCTCGCTGACGGCATCCGTCAATTCGGCAACGATGTTGCCGGCGACCTCCGTGAATTGTGGCGTCGCCTAGTCTTTTCCCTGCTCGCCAGCAATTATGACGACCATCTGCGCAATCATGGTTTTCTCATGCACGCACCGGGACGCTGGTCACTTTCGCCGGCCTATGACCTCAACCCCGTGCCGGAAATGGATCGTGCCCGCGTGAGCAAGACCGCTATCACGGAGAGCCAGGAAGAACCAACCATCGCCGGTGCTTTGGCTGCCGCCACGCGTTTTGGCCTCAAGGCGGCTGAGTCGAAGAAAATTCTCCGGGAAGTTCTCACAGTTGTTTCTGGATGGCGCAAAACCGGAAAACAACTACGACTTAAAGCTGCCACGCTCGACGCCTACGCCAGTTCCTTTGATCATCCACTCATGGACGAAGCCAGAAGCATTATTGGAAAATAAATTTGGTTCCGCCGTGACCAGCGCGCTTTCCTGCTCCACTTCACCGTCCGCTGTTCGGCCAAGTCCCCTCACAACCGCGCCGGTTTCGTTCCGCAAAAAAGCGCGTTCGTCACCAGCGGCATTTTTTTTGGCCGCATGAGCATTGTTGGCCATGAAACATCATCAATTTCACGCAACTACACCGTGATTGACGATAGCGCCAAACGTGCGGCCATTAACAAACTGCCTGACATAACAAAATAACTTCTAAAGCCGGTCTGTTCGCGTTTAGATTGCCCTTGCCAGCAATGGTTAAGGGGTGTTTTGTTGTCTGTTTAAGGCGGCACTGGCTTGTAAGAATCTGGCCTATCTAAACACCTTCAGACAGAGCATTGATGCTTTAGTCAGTTCTTGCCACAATCTGTATAGTTAGATCGGACACTAGAAATAATCTGTAAGTCGTTGGCACGCAAGTTGCTAGATGTTTATTACCGTCAAAGGTGTCACCAGTGGCTTATTACATTGACTCCATTCTGGCGCACAACAATTACACTAAATGACGAGCCTGAAAACCTTATGATTCTGCCGCCATTTGAGGAAAGCATTTTAGACAAGATTATTTTGCTCAAAGCAGTCAAAAGACAATTCCCAGTAACAATAAATACAATTGAGGAACGCAATAAGTTTGGCAAGGACTTATTGCAAGAGCTGCCTGCATTCTTGTTTTTCCTTTCACAATGGAAAATACCTGTTGAATTAAAATGCGATAGGTTTGGTATAACTCATTATCACCACCCAGAACTTGTTAGTGAACTGGAAACATATACACCTGAAAATGATTTGCTCGATATAATTGACAATGTTCTTTTCAAATCAAATCAGTCTGAAGTGTTTTGGAAAGGAACGGCACGAGAATTAGAGGGACGACTTAAAATGTCACTTTGGAAAAACGAGGTTGAGCGAATACTATCTTTTAACAACGCAATGGGGACATATCTAGGCAAGCTGCAAATCAAACTTCCCAAGCGAGTCAAAGGGTCACGGACTAGCGATAACAGAAGTTGGATGATCGTTGCACCGCTATAATCAATGACACCATGACACCCTTTATTTACATTTCCTAAAAAAAGTAAGTAAATAAAGGGAAAGTGCCAAAATCGGCGTCATGGTGTCACGCTCAAAAATCACGGTGTCAGGGGTGTTCAAAGGCGTCACAGGTGTTCAAGGCTGTCTGTGCCTCGACACGGTTCGGCCATTTTCTACTTTTTCTGATAGAACTCTATGTTATATCACCACGTTTTGAAAATGCCCGTAGTGTCCCCTTGTTAGGAGTTTCATCAAACTGATATAATCCAGTAGAACTCATAACAACTTCATTTATTCAAGAAATCTAAAGGCGTTGATTGGGACCCTCTGAACTAGGCCATTGAGGATGGGATGGTTTTCGGGTAACGAAAGGAAAACCATCATGAAGAAGACACATCATACGACCGAGCAAATCATCCGGATCCTGCGGGAGGCGGAGACCAGCGGGCA
>CAISYZ010000192.1 GCA_903889895.1 uncultured Verrucomicrobia subdivision 3 bacterium
ATCCACCAACACTCTTCTGCGAATCTCGGCCCAGTCATTCATATTGCGATACATGCTTCATTGTTAATGAAGATGCCGCACTTTTGAACCGCCGCGTCACACACATGACCCCGCCGCACTTTTCAGCCGCCGTTTACAACATGCGAATCATTCTGATGCAACCAGGCCGACGGCCATGCGGATGATGCGATCCGCGATGCGGGTTCCCATGGCGACCTGATTGGACAGGACCGGCGTCATCCGGATCCGGCTCGGATGCACCGGAATCCAATCTTCCGGCCGGTCGTTCGTGTTGATGCTGTTGAGCGTGATGTTCACGTTCAGCACCGCCTTCCGCTGGTATTCGTTCACCTTGTAATACACCGTCGTCTGACCGTCCTTGCCGCTCCCGATGACCATCAACAGTTCCCGCCGCATCGTGGACCACGAATTCTCCGCGTCTTGCAGCATATCCACTTCGTAGTTGCCATCCGCCAGGGCTACATTGCGCATCACCTTGAACGCGGGCATCTCGTTGCCAAACGTCCGCACAATCGCATCCCGCGTCTCGTCCGCCGGCCTTTTGCCGCACAGAATTTCATGGCTGTCGAAATACTGGGAACCCGGACTGGCCGCACAGCCCCGGTTGAACGCCTCGCGCGATTGAGTCTCCTTCATCCGGGTCTTCTGCTCCGGAACGTGTTTCAGGTAATCGGCCTGCAACTTTTGAGCCTCCGCATCATCCGGCAATAACTCCAGCGCTGATTTCAACTTGTCACCCGCGCCAATGAAGTCGTCTTGCGCCGCTAGTTCCGTCGCCGTCTGGATAAACTCATGTCCCTTGGCGATGGGCTGAAGCCGCAACGCTTCCGCATCATTCGGCCGCGCGGCCAGCGCCTGTTCCAATTCGGTCACGGCACGATGATAATTGCCTGACGCCATGCTGTTCTGTGCGCCTCGCATTCTCTCGACATAATCCAGGCTGACGAGATTGCTGCTAACCATGACCATTTCATTCGCTTTCACATTGGCCAAAACCTCGGCATTGGCATAGCCCGGTGCCTGAATCTGAAAGCGGACCAAGCCGGGATCCATTTCTTTGACGTTGAGCGGCGTGGTGCCAAGATAATTGCCTCCGGCATAGACCGCCGCACCGGAGGGGTGGGATTCCAGACGCACCGACCCGAAGGCAAATTCGACGGACAACGTGTTGGCTTTTTCTTGTGCGACAAAGCTGCTTCGTTTCAACCGATGCCCATTGTGCTCGACTGACACTTGGTAAATGGCGCTGGGCAACCCCGTCACCGTAGCGGGCAAATCGCCTTGCTCAATCAGTTCACCTTTCTGATTCGAGACTTGGAACGTGGCAGGCATATCGCTGCTGCTGATGGACAAGTCGCCCAGATGCGGGTCAAAGATACAGGTCCGGTTGTTGCCGGGATTGACCGCCCAGTTCACTTCATCGTTCCAACGGTCGTATTCACAACGAATGCGGTAGGTGTCCGTCGGCACCAACATATTGATGCCTTTGGAATCATTGAGCGTCTGGGAATACTCCGGACCGCTGACGGTGATGCTGCGTGCCGCCGGTTTGGCGTTGATGTTAAGGAAGCCCATCGCCCGCTTCAAATTGACTTGGCCGAAATCCCGGCCGCCATACCAGCAAAAGAAGTTCGTGCCAAAAAATTCCGCCTTTGGGTGGGTGATGGTGAACGTATGGCTGCCGAGCGAAATCTTCTGGCCGTTGCTCACGGGCTGGCCGTCCATTTTGACCGAAGCGGCATACCCGACATCACTACCTTGCAGATTGACGGAAAAATTAATCCGCGTTCGTTCGATGGCCAACTGATGTTGGTGATAGGCAAACATGGCCAGCACCAGCAACGACCACCAGAACAGCGGGCGCAAAACGCGCCGCCAATAACCATAGCCATGTTCCGGAACCGGTGAGGATGGGGATGTTTCCATATTATTTTCCAGGGTGGTTATTCTGATGCGGAAGAAATCCGAGGGCGATGGCGGGACAGTTGCGTCAATAAGTTGGCGGGTCGGTCATCCCCACTATGGATTAGTGTTGACCATTGCGCCGGGCTAACGCCATGCTGCATGGCAAATACTTGCTATGGTCGCCGCCAACGACAAGCCCAAAAAGAGCGAAATCTTTCGCCAGACCATGCGGTGGCTCATCGACTTCATCTTCACGTTCAAGAACAAGCGCGGTGAAATTCTGGATAAACCCGAGCTGTTATACGCGGATGGCTTTACGTGTTCCGCGCAGGAATTTTACGCCACCGTCGAGCAGCAGATGGCGGCGCGGAAGATTCCCGGCCTGGAAATCTCGCGGGTGAAATTTGCCGAGGGCGGGCTGCTGTCCGAGCAGCGGGTCTATCTGCGGCTGATGCGCGAGCGTTTGTGCATCGACACCTGTGCCGCTCCATTCGGCAACCTCTATTTCTTTTCCACCCGCAAGGTGTATGTGCCGGCGCTGGTCCGTTTGTGGCATATCGTGGTAACACTCTTGTTTTTTGGAGCGGTTAATGCGCTTTTGATGAAACCACTGGGAGCCAGCTTTGCCGCCATCGCCACGGTGACGCTGGTGTTCGCCATGGTCGGCGTGCTGCACAACGCCGCCGCTGAAGGCGGTTCTGATCTTGATACTTTTTTGCTCAAGATTCCTGTGCTGGCCACCATCTACGAAGACTGGTTTCGCGTGGATACCTATTATCGTGAAGATACCCGGAATCTTTATCTGCAACTGTTTCCCCAGTTCATCCAGTCCATCGCCGAGGAAACGTGCGCAGCCAAAGGCTTCAAACTGATCCCGTATCTGCAACCGCCACCGCCGGTTTCGGATCTGAACAAACCCTTGCCCCCGGATAAAAAGCCCGCCGCGTCGTGAGGTATGGCCTCCATCCACGAACAACTGACCAGCCAGTTTTACAAGTGGGAATCACGCGGTCGCGGTTGGCAGGTGTTTGACGGGCCGGTTTATCCGGAGCCACCGTTCCGGGTCTTCAATGGGTATCGCTTGCCGGACGCTCAAGTTGTGGATGATGGACGTGAGTCCACATTCCTGAGTTCACTGTTTCGCAAGATAAGTCAACCGCCGCCAAAACCGGTTGTTGTTGAGGAAGAAGAATCTGAACCCGAGCCAACATCACTGGTGCGAGAATCACTCGTGGAGTTTCAAGCTTCATTGCCCGACAAGCTGGACGTTGGCCGCGAATCCTTCGACCAGTTTTTCCACAATTTGGCTCTGTGCCAGGAACCGGTTGCGTTTGAGTTGCTCGGCATCCATAAGCGGGTGCTCGCACAGTTCGCGGCTAGCACCGCCGATGCCCCCTCCGTTCGGCGACAATTGTCGGCCCACTTCCCGGACGTGCAATTCCGACAACTGGAAGGGGCTTTGGACAAGGCGTGGGATGCCAGTTCCGGCGACGAAGCGTTTGCGGTTGAGTTTGGTCTGGAACGGGAATTCATGTGGCCGCTGGCCACGGGAAAAATTGATCCGTTCGTCGGCCTCGTCGGTGCCCTGGCTGAATTGCAGCCGGGTGAACTGGCCATGTTCCAAGTCCTCTGGCAACCGGTGCAGAATCCTTGGTCGGAAAGTCTGGTCAATTCCGTGACGCTGCCGGATGGCAAGCCACTGTTCGTCAACGCCCCTGAACTGACGGGTGCGGCGGAAACCAAGTCGGCCAGACCGTTGTATGCGGCGGTGGTTCGCATCATGGGGCGGGCGACCACCCGCGCCCGGCTGGAGCAAATGGCTCGCAACATGGCTGGATCGCTGCGTGTTTTTTCCAATCCGCAGGGTAACGCGCTCATTCCGCTGCACAACGACGACTATCCTTACGAAGAGCATCTGGAGGATGTCTTGCGCCGTCAGTCCCGGCGCAGCGGCATGATCTTGACCAGTGATGAACTGACTGGGTTTGTGCATCTGCCGTCGAGTGCCGTGCGTTCGCCTGAGTTGCAGCGCGATGTTGGTCGAACCAAACCAGCCCCGGCCATTGTCCAACAACCGCCAGGCGTCGTCATCGGCGACAACGAACACAACGGCGAGACTGTGCCTGTCTTCCTTACGGCTGACCAGCGCGTGCGCCACACGCACATCATCGGTTCCAATGGCACCGGCAAGTCATCGCTGTTGCTAAATTTAATCCGGCAGGATATTGAGAATGGCGACGGCCTAGCCGTGCTCGATCCCCACGGTGATTTGATTGATCAGATTTTGGGCTTCATTCCCGAAGACCGGGTGAAGGATGTGGTGTTGGTCGATCCATCCGATGTCGAATTTCCCATCGGCTTCAATATTTTACAGGCCCATTCCGAGGAGGAAAAAAGACTCATCGCCTCCGACTTGGTGGGCGTGTTCCGCCGGTTGGCCACGTCGTGGGGTGACCAGATGGACACGGTGTTGCAGAACGCCATTCTGGTGATTCTGGAAAGCAGCCGGGGCGGGACGCTGGCCGACTTGCGCCGCTTCCTGTTGGAACCCGTTTTTCGCACGGAATTTTTGTCCACCGTCCAAGACCCGGAGTTGATCTATTACTGGGAGAAAGTGTTCCCGCAACTGGGCGGCGGCAAATCCATCGGCTCGGTGCTGACCCGATTGCAGGATTTTTTCAGCCAGAAGCCGCTGCGCAACATGGTGTCGCAGCGGGAGAACCGGCTGAAATTTACCGACATCATGGACAGCGGCAAAATCTTTCTGGCGAAACTGTCGGAGGGCTTATGCGGGGAGGAAAATTCCTATCTGCTGGGGACGTTGCTGGTGTCCAAGTTCCAACAGTTGGCGATGGCGCGGCAGGCGCAGAAGCAGGAAGTCCGGCGGGACTTCTGGTTATACATCGACGAGTTCCAGCATTTCATCACCCCCAGCATGGCCAAGATTTTGACCGGCGCGCGGAAATACCGGCTGGGCCTCACGCTGGCCCATCAGGAATTGCACCAGTTGCAGAGCGATCCCAAGGTGGCCAGCGCCGTGATGACTCAGCCATGCACGCGGATTGTCCTGCGCGTTGGCGACGACGACGCCAAAAAACTGGGTGACGGCTTTGAATCCTTCGATGCCAAAAGCCTGACCCGGCTGGAAAAGTTCCATGCGATTGCCCGCGTGGAACAGAATGATTTTGATTTCAATCTGGCCTTGCGGAAACCTGAGCCGCCGGACGGTAACGCGAAAAGAACCGCCCGCATCATTGCCGGCTCCCGCGCCCAATATGCAACCCCGCGGGCCGAAGTGGAGGCGGTGTTGCTGGCAAATCTTCGGCCGGAAGTCCGCAAAACCAAGCCACCTGAACCACCTGAATCGACCGAGCCGCCCGGTGGCGGTCGTCAGCCAACGCCCAAGCCGGTCACGCCGACCGGCATCCTGGCGGAAACGGTTTTGACGATTTCACCTGCCGCACCGGAGGCGTCGGCGTCACTGCCGGCGATCCCAAAAAGTTCCGAACTGCCGCCAATTTCGGAAACGCCGAAAGCGACCGACAGTCCGAAGACCACGGTTGGGGAAAGTGAAACGGTGGCCGAACCGAAGGAGTTGGGACGGGGACTGATCTTGCATAAAACTATCCAGAAACGGTTAAGGGATGGTGCTCAAAAATATGGTTTCAAGGCCGACATCGAAAAACAACTGGCCAAGGGATCAAACAACGCGGCGGATTTGGTGTTGCGGCAGGGTGAACTGGCCATCGCTGTTGAGATTGCCATTTCGCCCAACATTAATCACGAATTTGAAAACGTGCAGAAATGCCTGGCGGCCGGCTATGTCCATGTGGCGGTAATCGCCACCGGTCGGAAGCGTCTGGACGATATTAGCGCCGCCGTGCAAAGCGGACTGGGGCCGGAAGCGGCGGCGAAGGTTAGCTACCACACGCCGGATGATTTTTTGGTCGAACTGCAAAAACTGGCAAACACAGCGGAGGCCAGCCCGCCGGCAAAACCGGTGGCCAAAACGGAAAAAGTTCTCGGTTTTAAAGTTAACCGAAAATTTCCGAATTTGTCGCCGGAGGAGCAGCGGTTGAGCCAGCAGTCCGTTCATGAGGCGGCGCTAAAAGCCATCCAAAAGTGAAGCTAGATTCGGGCTTGCCGCCAGGCCATGTTCATCCTAACTATAGATATGGTTAAGACAACGGCGCTTCACAAACTGGCTCTTACCGCCTTGCAGGAACGCAAGGCCACGCTGCTTTCCGGGCTGCACCTGTCGCCGGATCTGGTGCGCGCCTCCTATGTCCGCCAATACCTGACCTGCGGCAAAAAGAACTGCCGCTGCCGCCGGGGATTCAAGCACGGTCCGTTTTTCTATCTGGTGCAATGCCTGGGCACCAGCCGGGTGCGGAAGTTCCTTTTGAAAACTGCCGAGCAGCGCAAACAAGCCCGCGCCGGCATCGCCGCGCATCTAAAATTGCAGCGGCGGCTGGCAGAATTGTCTGAAATAAACACCGAACTTTTGCGCCGTGGCGTGGCTTGAAAATGCGCGCCGGATATTGATAGAAGCCATATTTCAAGGGCTATAATCCGCTTCACCCCCTTGCAAGAAAGCTGCGAATTTGTTATAGTTAAGGTGTTCCTTTCCGAAGAAATCCGCGCGGTTTCGCTCGGTATGGCTTCGTTCGATTATTCGTTAATCCAAAAAATCACATGACCAAAACCATGTATGATGTCATTTCCCCCGACGGCTTTCCAATTTCTTTAGAACCGTTCAATACACAGGGGGAAGCGGTGAAATATGCTTTCCAGTGGTGCAAGCGGTTTGAGCAACAGGGCTACTATTCAACCTCTCGCTGGGAGAAAATTCCGTTGGAAGATTTGCCAGAAAATTTGGACTTGGTTCCCGTTACGGTCGAGGAATGAGCTTCCCCCGGCGGCACAAGGCATTGTGCCGCTCACGGGAAATTTAACACCTTATTATAATGTTATCTTTCCCCGCTGCTTGCTGGTGGCGGTGCTCATTGAAAACATGAATATAAAATGCAAAGACAGGGTGGCTGATGCTTTTGCGTCCCGCATGTCTGACTTGCGAAAACTTTGGCGGACGGGCTACGGCGTGGAAGTTAAAGACATTGGCCGGTTGGAAGAATACGGGCTATGCGTGGATCGGGTGGCGGCGGACACTTTCGGCACGCATCCGGGCTATTGGCGCTATCAGATTTCTTGGGGTGGTCCGGCGGAAGAATTCCGCTATTACGACGAAGGTGGCGGACACGTTGAATTTTGGTTTTTGGATTGGGGCGACGGCGCCAGCGTGAAAGTCAAAGGCCGGGACGCGCAGATAATCAAGAGCATCATCAATGATGCGCAAGTTGATCGTCAGCCCTAGCGGCCATGATTTATTTGGAAAGGCGAAAATCCGGCACAAAGCCAGCGCGTGCCGGTTTTTTGTTGGCCGAAAATTATTTTCCATAAAAATATATTTCCGGCTTGCTTCGCCATTTATTCTTTGTCATGAAGTAGTGTATGAAGGACAACCATGCCTTGAACAAGCCGGTTGGCATCTGGATTCGGGTCAGCACCGAAGATCAGGCCAAAAGCGAAAGCCCCGAACACCACGAAGAGCGCGCCCGTGCCTATGCCAAGAGCCGGGGTTGGGAGGTTAAGGAGTTGTATAATTTGGCCGGCCAAAGCGGCAAGGCCGTCATGCAAAATTCGGAAGCCCGGCGCATGATAAAGGACGTTGAACGCGGCCATATCACCGGCCTGATTTTTTCCAAACTCGCCCGTTTGTCCCGCAACCGCCGCGAACTGGAGGATTTTTCAGACTTTTTTAAGAATCACGACGCGGACCTGATTTCTTTGAGCGAGGCGATTGACACCAGCACCGCCGGCGGTCGGATGTTTTTTCATTTGCTGGGCGTATTCGCCCAGTGGGAACGGGAGGAAATCACCGAGCGCGTCAATGCGTCTGTGCTGACCCGAGCGAAGCTCGGCAAATCCATCAATGGCACGTCGCCTTATGGCTACGTTTGGAAAGACCGCAAGCTGGTCATCCAGCCGGAGGAAGCCGCCATCCGTCGCAAAGCCTACGAATTATTTTTACAGTTTCGCCGCAAGGGACAGGTGGCCAAGACGCTGAATGCCGCCGGCTATCGCACCCGCAAGGGGAACATCTGGCGGGACACGTCCATTGAACGCATTTTGAATGAATCCAGCGCCAAGGGTGTTTATGTTTTCAACACCATGCGGCAGACCGGCGACTGGCGCACCGAACTCAAACCGGAAAGCGAATGGGGTCGGGCAGATTGCCCGCCGATTGTTTCCGAAGATTTGTGGAATCAGGTGAACCGAATTGTTGAAGAGCAATTAAAAGTCTGGAAAAAACCCGGCAAGCCGCCGGTGCATCTGTTCAGCGGCTTAGCACATTGTTCGTGCGGTCATAAAATGTATGTTTCCGCTAACAGCCCGAAATATTTCTGCCGGAAATGTTGCAACAAGATTGCCATTGTGGACTTGGAAAGTATCGTGCGGGAGGAGTTGAAGAATTTTTTTGGACAGTCGGAAAAAATCGCCGGCCACTTGCAGGCGGCAGACAAGAATTTGGCCGAAAAATCCGCCTTGCTGGCAACCCATCAGCGGGAGATTCAGAAAGTGCGGGAGGAAATGCACCAGACTCACCAATTGTATTTGCAGAAGCAGATTTCCGGCGATGGCTTCCGCGACCTTTACACCCCCGCCGAAGAACGGATGAAGCAATTGAACGCCGAACTGCCCAAGCTGGAGGCCGAGGTAGATTTCTTGAAGGTCAACAAGCTGTCAGCGGACGACGTGCTCCACGAGGCCAATACGCTGCATGAAAAGTGGCCGAAACTTCAGGGACCCGACAAGCGGAAAATCGTCGAAGCGCTCATCGAAAAGGTAGTAATCGGCAACGGGGAAATCGACATAACCTATTCGTGTATGCCTACTTCTATAGAACAGTGCAAAAACCAGCAGGGGTTAGGGCCGGGGTGCGGACGGTCGTTAAACCATTCTGGTCTTCGCCGCCCGCCGGCCTGATCACTTGGTCGTCATCCCTTGCTTTCGGCATCGCCCCCGCCCAAAGCGCCAGGGGGCTGGCGCACTCCAAGACGCGGCGCGCGGTTCGTGGGCCATCGGGTTTCGCGATAGCGTCTTGGAGTGCGGCGGCCCTCCGCCGCTTTCCCCACATCCTGCCCTCGGTTGCCAAATCCCCACCGGCGGGCTGTTTGACTCATTTGTGGGCAATTTGATGATAAATGCTGTTATTGATGGTCTTTTGGTCAATTTTGGCTCTTGGGAGGCCTTTTTCGACACTCCGTTAACGATTTTTCTACATCATGAAGTCGTAAGACCATCTTGCAAAATGACTTTGCGATGTGACAAAGTCACTTTGCAATCAAACATAATCGTTTTGCAGTCTCGCAAAGTCGTTATGTCATGTCGCAAAACCACTTTGTCACATCGCAAAGTCATTCTGCAGTCAAACAAAGTCGCTTTGCAGTCTGCGGAAACGATTGGAAGATGTCTGGCAACGATTCCAAGACATCGCAAAGTCATTTCCCAATCTCGGGAAACGATTTCCCAAGACTGGATTTTGATTTCCTAGTCTCGGGAAATGAGGTTCGTTGACCCGGGAACGGTTTTCTTGGATGCGGACACGACCGGCGGAGACTCAGAAATAACTTCCATTGACTCCGCAATGACCTTCGGAGCTGCGGCAACGGCTTCCGTTGCTCTGGCAATCATGGCCAGTTACACGCCAACGCAGTTCATCGAGGCGGCAGCGGCGGCCGGGTCAAGCGGGCAGGGTGATGCTTCAGGGCAGTTGAATCAGGTAATACTTTTGCGCCGAACCGCGCGCGATGCCGTTGGTGAAACTGAAATTGCCGGCGGCATCATAAGTATTGGTCGCGATGCACGGCCAGCTGGCGAGCGGCAGCGCAATATTGGTCGCGGCCAGCACGTAGTAGGTTCCGTTGGGCAGGCCGCCGCTGCCGCGCATCACCAGATTGGTGGCGAGAAACGTGGTGGTGCTGAAGCGGGGCACGATGCTGATGACGGCGGCCAGACCGGCGGAGTTCAGCGTGTTGGTGTTCCACGCGAGGCCCGGGGCCAGCGCCGGCAGACTGACGCTGGCAAAGGCGCCGGTGTAACTCGCGGCGCTGAAGAGCTTGAAGGCATCGCCGGCGGCCAGTGCCGTCGCGCTGCTGTTGGAAACCACGAGCGTGCCGCCATTCGTCAGCGCGCCGTAAATCTTGGCGACATCATTGGTCAACGGGGCATGGCTCACCGCCATGAGGGTCGTGCCGCCGCCGGCTAGCGTCAGCGCGTTGCTGAACGTCAACGTGCCGATGGCGCCACTCTTGCCGGGCGAAAGAATCGCGCTGCTGCCAACGATTAAATTGCCATCGATCGCGCCGTTGCCGGACAGGGTTTGGCCGCCAGCGAGTGTGAGATTGCCCGAAGTGGTGCCGCTGACATCGAACAAGGCCCCGCTCGCGACGATGATGTTGGGGGAACTGGCAATCGCGCCACCGCCGGTCAACGCCAGCTTGCCGGCGTTCACCCACGTGGATCCGGTGTAAGGCTGCGACTGGGTGAAGGTGAAGGTGCCGGAACCGTTCTGCGCAAAGCCGCCCCCGCCGCTGATGAGGCCGAAGCCTGCGTCGCTGACGGAGTCGCTGCGGTTGAAGGCCAGCGTGCCGGAATCGGCCACGATATTGGTGCCGAGATTACCGGTGGTGCCGCCGTTGCCAATCTGCAACGTGCCGGCGTTGATGGCGGTGGTGCCGGAATAAGAATTGTTGCCGGTCAGCGTGAGCGTGCCGCTCCCGATCTTGGTGAGGCACGTGACGGTCGTGCCCGGTGATTGTTCGGAAATAATCCCGCCGTAAACGCTGTCCAGATTGCGCGCGCCGACGCGCCAGGTGAACAGCCGGTTGCCGGACGTGGCCGGGCCGCCGGACAACCGCGCCGTGCTGTTGCCGAAGAGCGCGCCGACGTCCACGGTCGTGCCCGCGCCGGAGTTGACCGTGCCGTTGAAATCCATCGCGGCATTGTTGGACAGCGTCACGATGGCGTTGGCGAAGCCGGGATAGGAATAGTTGATGTCGATGTAGAAATCATTGCCATTGATGTTGAGTTGGCCGGCGAACGCGGACCAGTCGCCGAAGAAGCCGGTGCGGACATTGGGAATGTTCAAATTAAGCGTGCCGCTGCCGGTGAGGCTGCCATAAAGACTGCAACGTGCATCCGGGTTGAACGTGCCGGTGGCGCCCGCCGGCACGTTGAGGTTCCAATAGGCGTTGTTGTAAGTGCTGAAATTACTATACATCGCGAGCGTGCCGCCGTTCAGAGTGACCGTGCCGGTGCCAAGTGCGTATTGATTCGCGGTGTCGTTGGCGAGCGCGATGGTGCCGCTGTTGATGATGGTGCCGCCGGAATAGCTGTTGCTGCCGACGAGGTTCAAGGTGCCGGAACCGCTCTTGATGAGCGCGGCCACACCGCCGAGCACGCCGTTGCTGACGGTGTAAGTGCGCGTGGAGTTGCTGAACAAAATACCGCCGGGGAAAACGGTGCCGGTGATAGACACGCCGCCGTTGGTCGAGGTGTCGTTGAACACCACCGGGTCGGCATTGTAAAACTGATCAGCGGCGGAACCGTTGAGCCAGTTGGTCGTGGCGTTGTCCCAGGCGTTGCCATTCGTGCCACGCCAGACGAGCGTGTTGGTGAGCGGCGCAATACCGACGTTATTGGTCACACGCAAGAGCACTGAGCCGGGCACGGAAGTGTCGAGCGTGTAATTTTGCCGTGTGCCGCCGGTGGCACCACCCCACGCGAGATTGGCCGCGCTGCCAATCGTTGAACTGCCGCCGGTGATCAACGTGTAAGTGCCAGCTGCGGGCAAACCGCCCGTCAACAGCGGCCAGACAGTGCTGGTGCCGCCGAGCGTGAGCGTGCCGCCGGCGAGCTGAACCAAGTCATTCACGCCGCCGATGTTCGTGCTGTTAGCGAGGTGGAAATAAAGGTTATTGTTCGTCAGCGCGAGGTTGTTGGTAAGGGAGTAATAGACCGTGACGATGTTGTCGTTGGTGTCGGTGTAATTGGTCGAGAGCAGCGTGTTGGCGATGGTGAACGTGCCGGGCACATTGGCTTTGCCGGGCGCAAGCGTCGCACCGGTCTGCAAGGTGACGTTCCCCGCGACCACGCCGATGCCGCCGAGCGTGCCGCCCAGCACATTGACGGGACTGGTGATGAGCCCATTGACGAGCAGCGTGCCGTTGCTGACCGTCGTGCTGCCGGTGTAGGCATTCGTGTTGTTGAGCGAGAGCGCGCCGGTGCCGGATTTGTTCAGCGCCATCGTTCCGTAAAGGGAATTGTTAGTGAAGGTATAATCTTTGTTTGCCGCCACAGTCACGGACGCCGGCTGCGCGGCGGCGGTGAGATTGACGGCGGGCGACGCGGAGCCGGTGTCGTCGAAAATCACCGGGCTTAAATCGTCATAGGTCAAGAGGCTGCTGCCATCAAACCAGTTCGTCGAGAGACCGATGTCCCAAACATTCGCGGTGCCGTCGCCGCGCCAGGTCAATTGCGGCAGCGGCGCTTCGAGGTTGAGGTAGTCATACATGAAATTGTCGTTGCCATGGTCGGTGTGATACTCGTGATCCAGCGTGATGACATTCGCGCCGACGACAAGCGAAGTGGACGGAATGGGCACATGCGCGACGATGTATTTGCTGTGAATGCCTTCGCGAATCATCGTGGTGGTGCCGGGCGTGCCGTTTTGCGGAATGAAATCGGCAACGGACGAACTGTCGTTGTTGACGCGCACGATTTGATACGAATCCGCCGTGGCGTAGGCGATGTTGAGCCAGTAAGTGCCGGCTTTGACCGAAGGCAGATTAAAATTCAAATGCCACTTCCACGGCGTGCTGGTCGTGTAATCCACCGTGTGCGCGTAATTGAGCGCCGTCGCCCAGTTGTTGCTAGCGATATAATATTCCAGCGGGCTGGTGAATTCGTTGCCGAAGTTAAGCCACATCGAAGGCCGTCCGTATTCGTCGCCGTGGCGATATTTCGCGGCGGTGCGGTCGGGATAACCGATTTCCCAAAGCACCTGGCTGCCCGCGTGCGGGACTTTCCAATTCAACGTGCCGAGGTTCGTCACCGTGCCGGGCGCAAAGGTGAACGGGCCGGCTTGAAATTCCCCGACGGAACCGTTCGTGCCCGCGCAATAGGCGTATAGCGTGTAAGTCTGCGAACCACCATACGGCGAAAACGTCGTCACCGGCGGCAGCGTGAAAGTGCCGTCCGCCGCGCATTGCGTCCAAAACTGGTAACCGTCGGACTGATATTGCCAGTTGTTGGGATCATTCTCCAAACCGGCATCCGGCGCGGCCACGCCAATCCACGCGCCCGCCGCGGTCGCCTGCGGGCGCAGTGAATCGCTGATAACAAGCTTGCCGCTGATGAGCGCGCGCTGTGATTTGGGTTGATAGACCGAGTTGGTGAGCCACGCGTAAGGCCAGACGGATCTTTCCGCGAGCGCCTGGTTTTGTGAATCGGCCCAGCACGCAAGGCCGTTGGACTGGCTGTTGAAGTAGAGCAGCCACGGGCCGTAAATCTTCGACCAGTTCGCATTGCTGCTGACCGTCAATCCGGTGTTGTTGTAATGTGCGATGATCGGCTCGTAAAGCAGCAGCCCGCCGATGCCGCCGGCGTATTCGCACGCGGTCGGGCCGTTGTTCTGATACTCGTGGCCGCCGGCGACATACCACAGCCCAATCTGGTTCGTGTCGCTGGCCATGCCGAAGGTGTCCACCTTGGGATAATCAATCGTGAAGGAATATTTCGAGTTGGTGCTGCCCGCGAACAGGCCCGTGGTGTATTGCAAAATTTCCTTGGGCATATTGGTCACGCCGATGGTGTGCCAGTCGTCGTAAAAGTTTGGCTGCAAGCCGTTGCGCTTCTGCTGCACGCCGCCCAAGAACAGGCCGTATTTGGTGTAGTTGTCGAGATACTGGTTTTCGCAGAGGAAATTCGTGTTGTCATGCGCCGTTGGCCAGATGCACTGCATGAAGGAGATGTTCAGGTTGTTCGTATAAACCGCGTAGCTCGCCGGATGCCGGACGATGATGTAGCAATAAATCCCGGTGTTGCCCTTGCCCAGCTCGTAGTGCAACTCGACATCCGCGACGACACTGTCCGCTGCGGGATTGTAAGTGCGCAAATAGGCGATATCGATGTTGGTGCTGCCGACGATTGTGTTTAAATAAGTCGCGTCGCCGTTGCCATCGGGATACCAATAATAATAAATCGCCGTGTGGTTGCCGAAATTGACGCCGGATTGGCTGACCATCTGCGTGCCGTTCGCCGCCGGCGTGCCCGCCGAGCCGGGTTTGAGATACTTGATGGAATCCACGCTGCCGTTGGGCGAGAGGTCCACGCGCAAAATCCCGTTGTCGAGATAATGATCTGTGTTCGCGCCGTAGGTTTCCGTGCCCGTAGTCACCGCCGTTGTCACCAGCGTGGTGAAACCGCCGGGGTTGTTGGCCCGAGCCGCCGATACGAACATCAGAGCGAGCAGAAGCACAACCGGTAGCCGGAAACAAAATCGCGCGCAATTCATGGGTGGGTAAAAGATAGTTCACATGGGCACAAACTGCCATCCACAGAACTGGTGACGATGGCCCATTGTCTTTAAGCAGTTTTCTCATCTCTGGAAGTGAAATATCGTGGACTTTTTTAATAAAGCTTCGCGGGAAAAGATTTCATCCGATATTAAAATGACTTCCGCAGGTGCGGCAGCTGCCGACAGCAAACCGCCCGCGCCGGGAGGAATAGAGTTTGCTAAAATTCGGCCAGCGGTTACAACAGGCCCATGAGTGAACCCGTCATCGCCCAAAAATTCCCCTACGTCCAGGACATGCAGCCCGGCAGTTTCTACTGGTGCACCTGCGGCAAGTCCAAAGGCCAGCCGTTCTGCGACGGCTCCCACAAGGGCTCGGCCTTCGCGCCGTTGAAGGTGGATCTCGCCGCCGCCAAAAAGGTGGCGTGGTGCGGCTGCAAACATTCCAAGAACGGCGCCTTCTGCGACGGCAGTCACAGTAAGCTGGGTTGAACGCGCGGCCGATGCCGGGGCGGGCGGAAAGAATTGCGGCGGACATGCGGCGGGCTTTGCGCTATCCTTCGCGCATGGCAAAAAACCGGTTGGAAGCGTTCAGTGACGGCGTCATCGCCATCATCATCACCATCATGGTGCTGGAGATGAAGGTGCCGCACGGGACGGATTGCGCGGCGCTGGTGCCGGTGCTGCCGGTTTTTCTCAGCTATGTGTTGAGCTTCCTCTACGTCGGCATTTATTGGAACAACCACCATCACATGTTGCACACGGTGCAACGCGTGAGTGGCGGCGTGCTTTGGGCGAACCTGCATCTGCTGTTCTGGCTCTCGCTCTTTCCGTTCACGGCGGGCTGGCTGGGGCAGAATCATCTCGCCGCCCTGCCGACGGCGGTTTACGGCGTCGTGTTGTTGATGGCCGGCACCGCCTATAAGATTCTGCAGCAAACCATTATCGCCCGCCATGGCCGCGACTCGTTGTTGGGGCGTGCCGTCGGCACGGACTGGAAAGGTTATCTGTCCCTCGCGATTTATCTGGTCGCCATCCCGCTGGCTTTCGTCAATGTGTGGGTGGCGAACGGGCTTTATGTGGTTGTCGCGCTGATCTGGTTTGTGCCGGACCGCCGCATTGAACGCGCGTTGAAGCGCGAGGATTGAATGAGCGAACCAATTACAGCGCCGGACCATTTTCGCGAACGCCTCACGCATCTGCGCGCGGCGCTGCTGCCCCTGCACAAGGCGCTGGTGGATTCCGAGCGCGTCAGCTACGAGCAAAACATCGGCACCATCCCGTCGCCGAATCATTTCCTGAAACTGCTGACGGAGGATCCGTGGTTTGCGTGGCTGCATCCCCTCTCGCAACTCATCGTGGCGCTGGACGAGGCGCTCGACGCCAAGGCCAAGACGCCGCTGACCCACGAACTGGCGGCGGCGCTGGTGCAGCGGACGGCGGCGTTGCTGGTCGCGTCCGAGACGGGCGAAGGCTTTCCGCGCCATTACTTTGATGCGTTGCAGCGCGATCCGGATGTGGTGATGGCGCACGCGGCGGCCGCAAAGTGGTTCCGCTCGCGGCCGTTGCCGCCATTGCAACAGAGTTGATTTTTTCCGCCGGATTTGCAAAATCTTCGCCCCGAATTTTTCGGGCATTGAGCCAAAACCTTTTATCACCATGAACGAATTGCAGACAGAAATCGCCGAACTGAAGGAATTCATCGCCGACTTGAAGGCCGACCGCGCCGCCACGAAGGAAAGGGAAAAGCGCGAGGCGTGGACGAAATATGTTTCGCTCTCCGTCGTCATCATCGCCGTCATCGCGGCCATCGCGGCGCAGTGGGGCGGCAAATACAGCAGCCGCGTTCTCACGCAGCTCAACGACGCGACGTTCAACCAGACGCTCGCGTCCGACCAGTGGGCGTATTACGAGGCCAAATCCGTGAAATTGAAGTCCTACGAGATTGCGCGCGATGAGCTGGCGCATTATGTCACCGCCGCCGATGCCGGCACGGTCGCGCTCATCAAGAACTACGAAGCGCAGATTGCCCGGTATCAGAGCGAGCAGAAGGACATTGAGACCAAGGCGCACGATTTGGAAGCCAAACGCGACGACGCGCGCAAGGCGGCGACCATCGCGAGCGGCAAGGGCGGCAAGATGGGCCTGGCCATCTCGTTCTTCTCCGTGGCCGTCGCCATCGCTTCCATCTGCTTGGTCACGAAGAAAAAGCCGCTGTGGTTTGCTGCGTTGGCGCTCGCGGCCGTGGCCATCACCGAAATGGTTCTGGCGTGGACATCGTGAAGGGGCTGCCGCCGGGGTTTAATTTGCCGTTGTTGTTACTCCGCATTGACTTTTGCGGCAGTTAATGAAAGATTCCCTTCCCGCGTTCCCGAATCTAATAGTAGGGCGGCGGAATAAATCTCGTGGCAGAAAAAGACGATTATTTGCTGGACCTGCTGGTTGACCTCGGCTTCACCGATGCCGGAACCGTCGCCAAGGCCCGCGAGGAGGCCAGCGCCGCCGGCGTGGGCGTGGTGGATTTGTTGGTGGCCAACAAAATCATCCGCCCCGGCGATGTGACGCAGGCCAAGGCCGCGCAGTTCGGCGCGGAAGTGGTCAACCTCGCCAGCCTCAAGGTTGAGGACGACGTCATTGCCATTGTTCCGCGCGACATTGCGAAGAAATACCGCGTCATCCCCGTTTACAAATCCGAAGGCAAGGTGGCCGTGGCCATCGCCGACCCGTCCGACCTCAACACGATTGATTCGCTGACGCATTTGCTCAACGCGGAAATCGAGCTGCGCGTGGCGTCCGAGCCGGACATCGAGGCGGCGCTCGCTAAATATTACGGCGGCGAAAAAAAGGCGATGGACGCCGGCATCTTCAAGGATGTCATCCAGGAACTCACCGAAAGCAACGTCGAGATCACGGCTGACGACGGTGTGGAGGTCGAGGCGGATGCGCCGCTCATCCGGCTGGTGAATCAGATCATCGTGGATGCGTTCAAGCTGCGCGCGTCGGACATCCACCTCGAACCGTTGGAAAAACGTTTTCGCCTGCGCTACCGCATTGACGGCATGATGCAGGAAATGAAGTCGCCGCCGAAACGCCTGCAGGCACCGGTCATCGCGCGCTTGAAAATTCAGGCGGGCATGGTGATTTCCGAGCATCGCGTGCCGCAGGACGGCCGCATCCAGACGAAGATTGGCAACAAGCTGATTGACCTGCGCGTTTCCTGTCTGCCGACGAATCACGGCGAAAGCATCGTGATGCGTATTTTGGACAAGGAAGGTCTGCGGCTCGGTCTGCCGGAACTGGGTTTCTTGAGCGACGACCAGGCGACGTTCGAGCGCATCATCGGTTTGCCGGACGGAATTTTGCTCGTCACCGGCCCGACCGGTTCCGGCAAGACGACGACGCTTTACTCCTGTCTGAATTTCATCAACCGGCCTGACCGCAAAATCATCACGGTCGAGGACCCGGTGGAATATGTGTTGTCCGGCATCAACCAGGTGCAGGTGCATGATGCGGTGGGCTTCACCTTCGCCACCGCGCTGCGCGCGATTCTCCGCCAGGCGCCGAACATCGTGATGATCGGGGAAATTCGCGACATCGAGACCGGCTCCATTGCCATCAACGCGTCGCTCACCGGCCATTTGGTTTTTTCCACGCTGCACACCAACGACGCGCCCGGCGCGGTCACCCGTCTCGTGGACATCGGCGTGAAGCCGTTCTTAGTGGCCTCCTCGACGCGCTGCCTCATGGCGCAGCGCCTCGTCCGCAAGATTTGCAAGAAGTGCATGGCCCCGTATCAGCCAACGGAACAGGAGATGCGTTCGCTCGGCTTGACGATGGATGACGTGAAGAACGCGAACATCCAGAAGGGTCGCGGCTGCCAGAACTGCAATAACAGCGGTAACCGCGGCCGCTTCGGCATCTTTGAGATTTTCGTCGTGGAAGACGAGGCGCGGAAATTGATTTATGATCGTGTGCCCACGACGGTGTTGCGCCAGCGCGCCCGCGAGATGGGCATGCGCACGCTGCGCGAGGACGGCATTCGCAAGGTGCTCGCCGGCTTGACGACGTGCGATGAGGTTATTCGCGCCACGGTTGGCGACGAAACGTGATGAAACCCTCTGTCACCTGTCAAAATATTTAGCGAAACCGAACGAGAGAATAAGCCATGTCATATTCGATGTCAGATTTGCTGCAGTTGATGGTGTCCGAAGGTGCGTCCGACTTGCACACGCGCGTCGGCACCTCGCCCACCATCCGCGTGCACGGCACGCTGCATCGCGTGGAAGGCCCGGCGCTGACGCCGGAGACGTCCGAGGAATTGATGCGCAGCATCACCTCCGAGGAACACATCCAGCAGGTGCGCGAGCGCGGCGGCGCGGACTTCGCGTTCGCCTTCGGCGAGGCCGCGCGCTTCCGCGTGAGCGTGTTCAAGGAAAAGGGCAACTTCGGCATGGTGCTGCGGCAGATTCCGAGCAAGATGCTCACCTATGAGCAAATCGGTCTGCCGGAATCGGTGAAGGAGCTTTTGTTCAAGCCGCGCGGATTGATTCTCGTGACCGGTCCGACCGGTTCCGGCAAATCCACCACGCTGGCGTCCATGCTCAACATCGTCAATGAGACGCGCGAGGAAGTGCATCTTATCACGATTGAGGATCCGATCGAATATTACCACAAGCACTAGAAGTCGCTGGTCACGCAGCGCGAAGTGCACGTGGACGTGCCGAATTTTGCCGAGGCCATCCGCCGCGCGCTGCGCCAGGACCCGGACATGATCCTCGTCGGCGAAATGCGCGACTTGGAGACCATCGAGGCCGCCATCACCGCGGCCGAAACCGGCCACTTGGTCTTCGGCACCCTGCACACCAC
>CAISYZ010000193.1 GCA_903889895.1 uncultured Verrucomicrobia subdivision 3 bacterium
AACTTGCCAG
Organism: uncultured Verrucomicrobia subdivision 3 bacterium; assembly: GCA_903889895.1. Taxonomy (GTDB): domain Bacteria; phylum Verrucomicrobiota; class Verrucomicrobiia; order Limisphaerales; family UBA11358; genus UBA11358. The sequence continues at coordinate 11 of CAISYZ010000193.1, forward strand.
ACCCAAAATTCACATCTTGTCCGGCAAGACGTTGAACCTAGCTCAAGGCAAGAATTTTGTCAAATTGCAGCAAATCAGTGTATATCCCCGGGATCTTCCATCAACTCCGTCATCGGCAAAGCAATTCGCTGCCGGTTCGAGGTGTAGTGGCTGCTGGTCGTCCCAATGTCGGCGTGCCGCAGCGCCGTCATCGCAGCATACAATCCGAAGTGCTGATTGATCATGCTGCCAAATTCCTTCCGCAACGTGTGCAGCGGTTTGTCAGATTTCACCCCTTTACTCCTGAGCCAATCATAAAGTTTCTGAAACGTCGGCTCCGCCCGGTAGTAACGCAAGTTGGCGTTCGGTCGCGCAGGCGAGTTCGATTCGATGACGAAACCAACTGAGACCTTCGGTTTGAACCGCCCAATCTCTTTTGCCAGCGCCGGGTCGATTTCCACCCCGGCGGCGCTTTCAGCCGATTTCAAACCATGATGTTCCGTTGTCGCCACCTCGATAACACCCTTGTCCAAGTGGACGTGCGTCCATTCCAAGCCATCAATCTCACCTTTTCTCAATCCCACACCCAGACCTAATAGGAAAGCGAGGTAAACACCCGAGTTGGTTTCAGCCAGTTCCGCTTTGGCGTCGTTGAACAATTGTTTCGGATCCAAGTTGCTGGTGTATTTTGGTGCGCGGTTCTTTTCTACCTTCACGCCCTGAAATGGCAGCGGATCCGGCAGCCTCAAATTCAAACGGTCAATCCATTTACGGGAAAATAAAGCGCGAGCACATCGCAGATACGAGTTGGCCGAACGGACGGCACGTTGCCGGGCCTGCGGATTCACATCCCGCTTCTTGATATATTGAACCCGCCAGTCATTCAACCGGTTGGCTGTGATGCGGGTCAACTTCACGGCATGCACCTTTTCCAGCCACGCGGCTCGCTGTCCGTCCCGGTAGGAGAATTTGGCCGGATCTTCGCCAAACTCATGAATGTCTGCCACGAGCCGGCGAAAATAACTGGCGTAGTTTCGGAAGGTTCTGGCCTTCAGTCCGGATTTGGCGTCCACCGCTGCTAGGAAATCACCCACAGTGGGATCATCGCGGCGCACCACCATCTCAGGATTGTATTGTGCCTCGGCGGCGTCCCAGCCCTTGGCGACAATGTTCAGATAAATATCCCGGGCCTTGATGGCGGCGGCATCTTTATTGTTCGTGCCAAGGGCGAAGCCTTTGCGCCGGCCCAGGTGTTGGATTCTAATTGACCATTCGTTGACCTCGACTAGTTTGCCTTCATGAGTGTAACAACGCCGTTCCAAGCGCACCTTCCAGAAGTCGGAATGCGTCTTGGCCACTCCGCGCCGGGGCAAATCAGCAAGTTGAATCTTGACCACTTCTTGGCCACTTTTCAGGTTTTGTCCGATGGTTTTAGGTTGTCTCATGTTGTGTCAGAATCCGGCCAATAACCTAATTCCAGAGCCTAAAATACGCAACAGAATAAAACTTAACACAACTTGAGGCAACATTGATGATTCCAACTTCGGATCAGAAGGTTGCAGGTTCAAGTCCTGCCGGATGCACCAGTTCGATTGGCCTTTTTTGCTGGCCGGCTGTTCAAATAATTTATGCGCCTGTTTGAATCCATCATTGACGCGAACCATCGCGCGGTCGCCGGCGATGCCAGCGCCGGTCTGCGTCCCGCGGATTTTGCGGACGCATTGCCGGTCATCGCGCTGACGTGCGTGGATCCGCGTCTGAATGCGCTGTTTCCCAGCGCGCTCGGCCTGCCCGGCGAACAATTCATCTGGCTGCGCAATGCCGGCAACATCATCACCGGCCCGCTCAGCAGCACGATGCGTTCGCTCGCGCTGGCGTGCGCCGTGAAAGGCGGCGAGGAAATTGCCATCATCGGTCACACGGATTGTCAGGTCGCGAAGACGACGATGGTGGTGCTGTTGGATAAATTGAAAGAGCTGGGCGTGGACCGCAGCCGGTTGCCGGACAACCTGAGCGACTTCTTTGGCACGTTCGGCAGCGAGCGGCAGAATGTCATCAAGGCCGTGGAATTCGCGCGGAGCAGCCCGCTCATTGGCGCAAAGATTCCCGTGCATGGCCTGATGATTGAGGTCGCCACCGGCAAGCTGGACTGGGTGGTGAACGGCTATGAGACGTTGACCGCGCCCGCGCAGGCGAAGGTGGCGATGCCAGAGTTCGCGGCGCTCGGCGCGCTCGGCGCGGACAAGGGCTTTGATTTGGGTGAGATGAAATTTCCCGAAATGAAAATCGGTGATGCGGCAGTGAAGCCGCTGGTGATGCCAACGCCGCCCGTCGGCGCAGACGAGCCACCGGTTGTTGAAGCGCCGAAAGCACAACCGCCCACCTTGCCGCCGTTGCGAAAGAAATCACCGCCCCCGCCGCCCATCCAGCCGCGGCCGCGGTTTCCCGGTCGCTGATTCAGCGCCAGTCGCCCCGCTGATAATCTTCCCGCCGCCATTTCAAGAACGGGGTGCAACGTTTTGGCGTCGCCTTGTTGCGTGATGGCCAGTAAGCGTTAAAATCTTGCTCCAGCTTTTGCAATGCGCGGATGCCTCGTTTTGCCATCTTTTCCGCCGCGGAAGTTTTTCCGGCAGTGACGGCCTGTTGCCACAACATGAACTGGCAGGATTGCTCCGCCATGCGCGCGGTCAGATCCAGTTCGCGCAGCAGGAGCTTGCCGGAGGCGGAAGCTGGTTCGGCGCGGAGCAGGGTGGCGCGTTGCTTTTGAATTTCCCTCAAAGCCGCGACAATTTTCTTCGCGGGAATCTTTGCGAACCACTTCAATCCGTTCCGGCAAAACAATTCGCGCTCCGCCGGTTTGGGCGCGGCGATGACCGTGCCGAGCGGCGTTTCGTTGACGGTTTTCACGCCGAGCTGTTGATGCGCGAAACCAAGGGCAAAGCCCGCTTCAGCCAGCTTGCCGGTGGCATCTTCAAACACATCGCGGCTCAAAACTTTGGCCAGAACTTTTTCGTCCAGCGTTTTCGTGTTCCACGCCAGCGCCGCGCCGGCGGCGAATAACGGCCAGCTCACGGCTAGCGGTTGCTGATGCCCGCCGTCGCCCCAGTCAGTGTTAAGGAAACCAATCGCGCCAAACTTCTTCCCCGCCTTCGCGGCGGCGCGGAGGTTGGCGAGGGCGTTGTCGTGCTTGCCGATGAGCGTTTGCCAAGTCGAAGTGCCTGGGCAGATGTAAAAGGGAATTTTTGCCTTGGCGAACTGCGCGGCTTCCTTGGCAAACGGATGATTCGCTTCGTAGCCCCAGTTCATTGCGATGACGTTCGCGGGCAGCTCGCGGATGAGTGCGGGATGTTTCAAAATGATGTCGCCCCAGAACATCATCTTTCGGTCACGCGCGGAAACTTCCCGATGAAGCTGCTTCAGAAAGTCGAGATAGACACGGCCTTGGCCTTTCGCGGCGGAAAGCTTTTTGCTTTGGCCTTTGCCCAAGTCCCACGTTTCGTCGCCGCCGATGTTGAAGAACTCGCTGGAAAAGTTTGGCAGCAACTCGTCGTAAAGCCCGCGCAGAAAGGGCAGGGTGCCGGGATGGTTCGGGGCGAGTGTGGTCGGGCGGCGTAGAAAATCCTTGGTCTCGGCAAGAAAAGGCTCGGACAGTTCGCCAAGATTTTTCAGACGTGGGTCTTCGAGAAAATAACGCAGGTGACCGAAGGAATTCTGGTTCGGAACCAAATCAATTCCCAGTCTGCGACAACGCGCATCGAGCGTTTTGATTTCCTTCGCCGTGAGCGCGCCCCAGCTTTGCCAGATGCGTTTGTATTTCCGATAAGCGAACGTGTGCTCGGTGTAAAGTTGCAGCTCATTGATTTTTAAATCCGCCAGTTTTTCGGCAAGATCAAGCAGCGTCTCTAGTTTAGGCACGCGGCCGCGCGAAATGTCGAGCATGACGCCCCGCCGCGCGAAATCCGGCCAGTCGCGAATCTTCAGGCAGGGAAGTTTGCATCCATATTCGCGGACCAATTGTCGCAAGGTCGCCTTTGCTGCACGCAGGCCGCCGGTGTCGCGAAAATGAATTTCAATTCCATTTTTGGCAATCGTCAGCGTATAGCTTTCGGGATGATTCGGCGTTTTTTGGAGTTCATGCTTCAGTGTGAGGTTTGGACATGCTGGAGCTTGAACTCCAACTGGCTTGGGCAAAAGAAAACTCCCCGGTCGCCTTTCCAGCGAGCGGGGAGTGGGAATCAGATTCATCTGCGAATCACTTCGCAATCATGCCGCTGTTGCGGGCGTAATTGAACAGCCCGCCGGCATCCACCACCGGGCGCACGTCGCCGAGCGGCTTGAATTTGTAAACCTTGCCGGTGTCCTTGACCGTCACGGTCGCGGCGTCGAGGTCCACGGTCACGACATCGCCGGTTTTCAAAATATCGCAGAGGCGGTCGGCACATTCGCAGGGATACAGTTCGCCGGTGGCGACGCAGTTGCGGAAGAAAATACGGGCAAAACTTTCCGCGAGGACAATTTCGCAATTCGCCGAACCCATCGCGATGGGCGCGTGTTCGCGGGAGCTGCCGCAGCCGAAGTTTTTGCCGGCGACGACGATGGGATATTCGCTATCGAGCTGGCCTTCCTTGACGTAGCGATTGGGATAAAGCGACGCGGGCAGGCCGTCGAGCGCGTAGCTGCCGAGCTTCTCGTATTCCTCGGCGATGGTGGGCACGAGGTTGAGAAATTGCGCGGAGATGATCTGGTCGGTGTCAATGTTGTCGCGCACCACATAGACTGGGCCGGTGAAAACAGATTTCGTCATGCCCAGAATCTGCCGTTTGCCGCCGCAATTTTCAATCAAATATCCTTGTCGTTACCAGCGGCGCGCGGTTTTTGCGGTAAAAGTTTTGTCGCCGACCGGGGCTGGCTTTTGCTAAGTTGGGACTTTCCTCCCATATGAAGCTGAAATATTTTTGCTGGCTGGGCTTGATGGCATTGATGGGCTGTGTGCTGGTGCGGCCGCAACCAAATCAATACGCCGGCGCAACGCCGCTGGTCTGGTCGCAGCGGCTGGCCGCGTCCGAGATGGCGCGGCGCGGCGATTCGCTCGCCTGGCAGCCGGGCGGCAAGGCGAAATGGGATTATGCTGCCGGATTGTTCACGTTGTCGTTGCTCAAGCTCAATGAAATCGCGCCGGATGCTCGGTATGTCAACTATTCGGAGAAAGCAATCGGATCATTCGTCTCGCCGGACGGTGAAATTGCCACCTACAAACCCGCGGAATACCAGCTCGACGCCATCAATCCGGGCCGGACGTTGCTCGCGCTCTGGCAGACTGAGGGCGATCGTGAGCGAAAATGTTTTTTTGGCTGTGCCAATCTGGTGTTGCAATTCTTGCAGCAGCCGCGCACGCCGGACGGCGGCTTCTGGCACAAGCAAAGATACACGAACCAAATGTGGCTGGACGGGATTTACATGGCCGAGCCGTTCTATTGCGCCATGGGGCCTTATCTCAAAGATCCGACCTCAGCTTATGACGAGGTGGCGCGGCAGATTCAGTTAATTGACACGCATACTTACGACGCGCGGACGGGATTGCATCATCACGGATGGGACGCCGCCAAGGTGCAGCCGTGGGCCGACCCGGTGACCGGCTGTTCGTCAAACTTCTGGGGTCGCGGCGAAGGCTGGTTGGCGATGGCTCTGGTGGATGTGCTGGACACTTTCCCAACCAATCATCCCGCGCGCGCGCAAATCATCGCCACGTTGCAAAAGACGGCGGCGGGCATCGTGAAATGGCAAGACGCCCAAACCGGTTTGTGGTGGCAGGTGCTTGATGCGGGCGGGCGCAAAGGCAATTATCAGGAAGCCACGGCGTCCGCGATGTTCGTCTATGCGCTCGCGAAGGGCGTAAACCACGGCTACCTGTCGCGCGACCTCATTCCGGCAATCCAGAAAGGCTATGCCGGCATCATTCAAAATTTCATCCGATCAGACGGCGCGGATCGCTCGTCACTCACACAATGTTGCCAGGTGGCCGGCTTGGGTGGCGCGCCGGGCAGCGGACATTACCGCGACGGCAGTTTCAATTATTACATCAGTGAGCCCATCGTGGCGAACGACCTCAAAGGCGTCGGGCCGTTTATTCTGGCGGGGATCGAACTGGAAAAACTGGGCGCGGTGCCGATGGCAAATCAGCCGTAACTCTTTTATCGTTTCGACATCTATCAACGCATCTGTTATCCGAATCACCTGCACATGAAAATCAACATGCTTCGCTCCGTTGCGTCCATCGCCGGCATCAGTTTGGCTCTCCACCTTCCGGCGCAACCGGCTTCGTCGGAGATCGCACCCAAGCCCGTTCTCGAACTGATGCAGCGCGTCGCCGACTGGCAGCTCGCGCATCCGTCGCTCACCACCAATCGTCCCGCCACCGGCTGGGTGCAGGCCGCCGGCGACGCCGGCATGATGGCGCTCGCCGGCATTTCCGGCGACGTGAAGTATCGCGATGCCATGTTCGCGCTCGGTGAAACGAACAGTTGGCAACTTGGTAAAAAACTTTATGACGCGGACGACCATGTCATCGGCCAGACTTGGGCGGAATTGTATTTGCTTTACCGCGCGCCGAAAATGATTATGCCCCTGCGCGCGAAATTTGATGCGGTAATTGCCAAGCCTTCTCAGGTGACTGATATGCATTTCGGTGCGAAGGAAAATCCCAAGACCCGCGAAATTTGGAGTTGGGCGGATTCGCTGTTTATGGGGCCGCCGACATGGGTGCGCCTTTACGCGGCCACCGGCGATGAGCGTTACCTGAATTTCGCCGTTAAGGAATGGTGGCGCACGACGGATTTCCTCTACGACAAGGACGAGCATCTGTATTTCCGCGACAACCGGTATTTCACCAAGAAGGAGGCGAACGGCCAGAAAGTATTCTGGGGTCGTGGCAACGGCTGGGTGATGGCCGGCCTCGTCCGCGTGTTGCAATATTTGCCGACGAACCATCCCGACCGGCCGCGCTTCGAGCAATTGTTCAAGGACATGGCCGCCAAAATCCTGACCTGCCAGCAGCCGGATGGACTCTGGCGCGCGAGCCTGCTTGCCCCGGACAGTTATCCGCTCAAAGAAACCAGCGGCTCCGGTTTTTACACCTACGCGCTGGCGTGGGGTGTGAACCAAGGCTTGCTCGACCGCGCGCAATTTGAACCTGCCGTGCGCAAGGCGTGGGCCGCGCTCGTCAGCTGCGTGGATGCCGATGGCAAACTGACGCACGTTCAGCCCATCGGTGCGGACCCGAAGAAATTTGCGGAGAACTCCACGGAAGTTTACGGCGTCGGCGCGTTCCTGCTCGCGGGCAGCGAGGTTTATCGGATGGCGATTTTTGAAAACAATAAAGCTGTCACGGTTAAAGTAATAAATCCGGCAAACTTCTGGCGTGAAAATGAAACAGTTGAAATTAACCCCGACACTCTAACAACGACCAATGGAGCTTATATGTTCGCAGTCATGGAAGGAGCTTCTTCACGCATTTTAGATTCGCAGCTTTATTCAGAGTTAAATAAGCACCCTGGTTCAGAAAGGCCGCACGAAACCAAATTGCTTTTTCAGGTTGATCTTTCACCTGGTGAAACGCGGACATACTCCATTCTAGTTCTAAGCGTTGCCGCAATGGATTATCTGCCGGAACCAATCGTAAAAACCTTTGCCCGCTACGTTCCCGAACGCTACGACGATTTTGCGTGGGAAAGCGACCGCATCGCGCATCGCACTTACGGCCAGGCGCTCATCAAAGCCGAACACACCATCAGCAGCGGCCCGGATGTCTGGATCAAAAAAGATCACCGCCTCATCGTGGACGTGATGTATGCCACGAAACATTATCACGAGGACAACGGCTCGTTCATGGACGATTACCGCGTCGGCGCGAGCCGCGGCTGCGGCGGCATCGGCATCTGGGACGGCAAGAAACTTTTCACGTCCAGCAATTATCGCAACTGGAAGCTCATCACCACCGGCCCGATCCGCTCGGAGTTTGAACTGACTTACGACGCCTGGGACGCCGGCAACGGCCGGATGGTTTCCGAGACGAAGCGTTACAGCATTGACGCCGGCTCGTGGATGACCAAGGCGCAAAGCACTTTCACCAGCGACGACAAATCGCCGCTCACCATCGGCATCGGCCTGGCTGAGCGCGCGTGCCCGACGAACCGCGAAGAATTCTACGGTCGCGACCAAGCCGAAGGCTGGCTGGCCTATTGGCAGCCGGAAGACAAACCCAAAGGCACCATCGGCGACGCCATCATTTTGCCGAAAGACTCCGTGAAGGAATTCACCAACGACAATCCTGAAATGCCCGACAGCGTGAAGCACGCGAACGTCCCGCAGCCGACGCACGAAGGCTACCCGGCCATCCGCAACCAGCTCGCGATTGCGCGGGCGGAGGTCGGCAAGCCGTTCGAGTATTATTTCGGCGCGTGCTGGGACCGCAGCGGCGATTTTACGAACCACCTGCAATGGGAGGATTATGTGAAACGCTTCGCCGAGCGCCGCGACCAGCCGTTGCAGGTGTCGGTGGGGAATTAAAATTGTCGCGCGAAAGACACGAAGGCGGCGAAGTCTTTCCCTCGCCAACTTCGCGGTCTTCGCGCGAAACAGTGTTAAGCTTTTGCCGCCGCAATCACTTTCATCGCCTCGGCCGTGAGCGCGGTGATTTGCTTCCAATTTTTTTCCGCAATTAATTTCTTTTCGGCCATCCACGAGCCGCCGACAGCGGCGACCTGCGGAACGGCGAGGTAATTCGGCAGCGTGGCGGCGGTGATGCCGCCGGTGGGGACGAATTTCACGCCCGTGTGGCCGAACGGCCCGGCCAGCGCCTTGAGCGCGTTCACACCGCCGAAGGTTTCCGCCGGGAAAAATTTCAGGTGCTTCCAGCCGAGGTCGAGCGCGGCCATGACTTCGCTCGGCGTGATGACGCCGGGGAAAAGCGGCAACTTTGCGTCATGCGCGGCTTTCGAAACGGCTTCGCTCAGGCCGGGCGAGACGCCAAATTGCGCGCCGGCATCCACCGCCGCCTTCACGGTGTCCGCCGTGAGCAGCGTGCCCGCGCCGACGATGGCGTGGGGCAGCGCCTGGCGGATGCGCTTAATGGATTCTGCCGCGCCGGCGGTGCGGAAAGTTACTTCGATGCAGTTCAGTCCGCCCGCGATGAGCGCTTCGGTGAGCGGCACGGCGTCATCGGCCTTGTCAATGACCGCGACGCAGACGAGCCGTTGTTGGAGGAGGGAATCTATGTTCATAAAGTTGAACCGCCATTATCGCAAATCCGGCGGCGGGAGTGAACTGGATTTTGGTTTGCCTTGTTAACCGGTTTTATTTTCTGTGCGGCAGGTGAAAGCAGGCATCGCCGGGGCGCGCGGACAGATTTTTGCTGCTTGGCGTTGGACAAAACCACCAACTCGTAGCAAACTACTTGCAGTATGAGCGAAGAGTCCATGAGCAATTTCACACCCCGCGCGCAGCAGGTGCTCGCGCTGGCGCGCAAAGAGGCCGACCGCCTCAATCACAACTTTCTGGGCACGGAGCATTTGCTCCTGGGCCTCATCAAACTCGGCCAGGGCGTCGCCGTCAACGTGCTGCAAAGCATGGGCATCGACCTCGAAACCGTCCGCCTCGAAGTCGAGAAGCAGGTCGGCAGCGGGCCCGACCAGAAGATGATCGGCAACATCCCATACACGCCGCGCGTGAAGAAAGTCATCGCGCTCGCGCAGAAGGAAGCGAAGAATCTCAATCACACCTACGTCGGCACCGAGCATCTGTTGCTCGGCCTGCTCCGCGAAGGCGACGGCGTGGCGGCGAAAGTTCTCCGCGCGCTGGATGTGGACATCGAGGAAGCCCGGCAACGTGTCTTGAAGGAGCTTGATCCGAATTTCGCCGCGCAGCAAGGTGGCGAGGAAGCCGCGCCGCAACCCGGCGAACCCGCGCCGGAAAAAGCCGCCGCCGGCGAGAAAAAGGGCGAAGTCAAAACACCCGCGCTCAAGGCCTTTGGCCGCGACCTCACCGAAATCGCGCGCAAGGGCGACATGGACCCGGTGATTGGCCGCTCAAGCGAGATTGAGCGCGTCATCCAAATTCTTTGCCGTCGCACGAAAAACAATCCCGTGCTGCTCGGCGAAGCGGGCGTGGGCAAGACCGCCATCGTCGAAGGTCTCGCGCAGGAAATCGCCAAGGGCAATGTGCCGGAAATTTTGTTGAACAAGCGCGTCGTCACGCTCGACCTTGCGCTAATGGTGGCCGGCACGAAGTATCGCGGCCAGTTCGAGGAACGCATCAAGGCGGTCATGGACGAAATCCGCCGCGCGAAGAATGTCATTCTCTTCATTGACGAATTGCACACCATTGTCGGTGCGGGCAGCGCGGAAGGCACGATGGACGCGAGCAACATCATCAAGCCCGCACTCTCGCGCGGCGAGATGCAGTGCGTCGGCGCGACGACGCTCAACGAATATCGCAAATACATCGAGAAGGACGCCGCGCTCGAACGCCGGTTCCAATCGGTCAAGGTCGAGGCGCCCTCGATTGAGGATGCCATCGCGATTTTGAAAGGCTTGCGCCACAAATACGAGGAGCATCACAAGGCGGAGTTCACCGATACGGCCGTCGAACAGGCGGTGAAGCTCTCCGACCGTTACATCACCGACCGTTTTCTGCCGGACAAGGCCATTGACGTTTTGGACGAGGCCGGTTCCCGCGCGCGCATCACCACGATGACGCGTCCGCCGGAGATCAAGGCGATGGAAGCCGAGATTGAAGTCGTCAAGGGCAAGAAGGAAGGCGCGATTAAGAATCAGGACTTCGAAGGCGCGGCCAAGATGCGCGATGAAGAAAAGCGGGCGAAGGAAAAGCTGGAAACGCTTCTCAAGGAATGGCGCGCCAAGGGTGACGAGAAACGCGTCGTCGTCGGCGAAGATGAAATTTTGCAGGTCGTCGCCAAGTGGACGGGCATTCCGCTCAAGCGCATGGGCCGGGACGAAATGTCCCGCCTGCTCACCGTCGAGACGGAGATGGAAAAAGTTGTCGTCGGTCAGAAGGAGGCCGTCTCGGCGCTATGCAAGGCGCTCAAGCGTTCGCGCGCCGATTTGAAAGATCCGCGCCGCCCCATCGGCACGTTCCTGTTGCTCGGCCCGACGGGCGTGGGCAAGACCCTTTTGGCCAAGACGCTCGCCGAACAGATGTTTGGTGATGCCAAATCGCTCATCCAGCTCGACATGAGCGAATACATGGAGAAGTTCAACGTCTCTCGCCTCGTCGGTTCGCCGCCCGGCTATGTCGGTTACGAGGAGGGCGGCCAGCTCACCGAGAAGGTCCGGCGCAATCCGTATTCCGTCGTGCTCTTCGACGAGATTGAGAAGGCGCATTCGGACGTGTGGAACATGCTTTTGCAGATTCTGGAAGAAGGCAAGCTGACCGACAGCATGGGGCGCGTGGTGAATTTCCGCAACACCATCATCCTGATGACCTCGAACGTCGGCAGCGATACCATTCGCAAGCAGTCCACGCTCGGTTTCTCGCCCATCACCGACGAGAGCAGCTACGAGAAGGCGCGCGAACGCGTTTTGGAAGAGGCGAAGAAAACCTTCCGCCCTGAATTCCTGAACCGCCTGGACGACTTGATTGTGTTCCGCTCATTCACCAAGCCCGACCTTATCGCGATCTTGAGCCTCGAAGTCGAGAAGGTGCTGGAACGGCTGCGCAAGAAAAACCTCCAACTCCAGCTTGACGACAAGGCGAAGGATTTGCTTGTGGAGAAGGGCTACGACCCGCAATACGGCGCACGGCCGATGCGCCGCGCCGTCGAACGCTTCTTCGAAGATCCGTTGGCCGAGGAAATCCTCAAGGGCACGCTCACCGAGGGCGGCCTGATTCTCGTCACCGCCGACAAGGACAAGCTGCTCTTCAACCAGAAGCCCGCCACCGAAGGCGCGGTGGCGAGTTGAATTACCGCCGCTTAACCACCAGCCGCGTTGAAAAACGCGGCTTTTTTGTTGGCGAATGACGCCGGTAATTTCTACGCTATGACACAAATGAAAGGCATAATCCTCGCCGGCGGTGCCGGTTCGCGGCTGTATCCGCTCACGCTCGTCGCGAGCAAGCAGCTCCAGCCGGTCTATGACAAGCCGATGGTTTATTATCCGCTCACGACGCTCATTGAGGGCGGCATCCGCGAGCTGTGCCTCATCTCCACGCCGCATGATTTGCCGCGCTTCAAGCAGCTCCTCGGAGACGGCAGCCGCTTCGGCGTGACGATTGATTATCGCGAGCAGGAAAAACCGGCGGGCATCGCGCAGGCGTTCCTCATCGCGGAAAGCTTCATCGGCAAGGATTCCGTGACGCTGATTCTCGGCGACAACATTTTCTACGGCGGCGACACGTTCCAGAAGGCGTTTGCGGATTTCAAGTCCGGCGCGACGATTTTCGGTTATCACGTCAACGACCCCGAACGCTACGGCGTGGTGGAATTTGATGCGACCGGCAAGGCGGTTTCCATCGAGGAAAAACCGAAGGCGCCCAAGAGCAATTACGCCGTTCCCGGCCTTTACATCTACGACAACGAAGTCGTGGCTATCACCAAAAACCTGAAACCGTCCGCGCGCGGTGAACTGGAAATCACGGCGGTGAACGTGGAGTATCTGCGGCGCGGCACGTTGCGCGTGCAGCGGCTGAACCGCGGCTTCGCGTGGTTGGACGCCGGCACAAGCAGCAGCCTGCACGAGGCGAGCGCGTATGTGCAGACCATCGAGAAGCGCGCCGGCATCAAGATCGGCTGTCCCGAGGAGGCGGCGTTCCGCAGCGGCCTCGCGACGCTGGCGCAGTTGGAGCAGATTGTCACCGCGATGCCGAACTGCGAATACCGCGAGTATCTGGCGAAGGAAGTGGTGGCGGAGGCAAAACGGCTCACAAAATGAAACTTAATTTTCAATTGCCAATTGCCAATCGCCAATTTGTCAGTCCGAGCGATGTGGCTGGTTTCAATTGGAAATTGCAAATTGGAATTTGGAAATAAGAATATGATATTACTTCTCGGTGCCACCGGTTACATCGGCGAGGCGTTTGCGCGCGAATTGATGCGGCGTGGTGAAAAGTTCATTTCGCTGTCGCGCAAGGACGTGGATTACACGCGCTTCGACGCATTGCTTGGCTTCCTGCGCGCTAACAAGATTTCCTTCCTTATCAACAGCGCCGGCTACACCGGCAAGCCGAACGTGGACGCGTGCGAATTGGACAAGGCGGGCACGCTGCTCGGCAACGCGCTGCTGCCGCAGACCATCGCCCACGCGTGTTTCGCGGCTAACGTGCCGTGGGGACACGTTTCGAGCGGCTGCATCTTTGCCGGCGCAAAAATTTCAGAAAACGGAAAAGTCCGCACGGAAAAAGACATGACGCAGCCGGCGTTGCACGCGCTGGTGGAGGCGAAGTCGCCGAAGGTTTTGGGCTTCGACGAGAACGACACGCCGAATTTTTCCTTCCGAGATTTGCCATGCAGCTTTTACAGCGGCACCAAGGCGCTCGGCGAGGAGGCGATGGCGGGCATTGGCCAGAGCTATGTCTGGCGGCTGCGCATCCCGTTCGACGAGTTTGACAACAAGCGGAATTATTTGAGCAAGGTGCAGCGTTACGCGAAGGTTTATGACAATGTGAATTCCATTTCGCACCGCGCGGATTTTGTGAGCGCCTGTCTCGACACCTGGAAACTGCGCGCGCCTTTCGGCATCTACAACGTGACGAATCCCGGTTACGTCACCACGCGGCACGTCGTGGAGCAGATTGAAAAATTCCTCAAGCCGCCGCGCAAGTTTGAGTATTGGACGAGCGACGCGGAGTTTTATCAAATCGCCGCCAAGACGCCGCGTTCCAACTGCGTCATGGATTCGTCCAAGCTCTTGTCCGTCGGCGTGAAAATTCGCGGCGTGGAAGAGGCATTGGAAAATTCGTTGAAGAACTGGAAACCCGAATAATCTTTGCACATGAATCTACTTATCACCGGCGGCGCGGGCTTCATCGGATCGAACCTCATCCACCACGTCATTGACGACGCGAAGGTGACAAAACTCGTCAATCTCGACTGCCTGACTTATGCCGGGCGTTTGGAAAATCTGGAGAAAGTCGCCAAGCATCCGAAATATGTTTTCGAGAAGGTGGATTTGCGCGACAAGGCGGCGACACTGCGCGTCGTGGAGCAGCATGGCATCACGCACGTCATGCACCTTGCGGCGGAATCGCACGTGGATCGTTCCATCACCGGGCCGGGCGATTTCATCACGACGAATATTCTCGGCACGTTCAATTTGCTCGAAGCCTGCCGTGGTTTTTGGAACGGCAATTTTACCGGCAAAAAGTTTCACCACGTTTCCACCGACGAAGTTTACGGCTCGCTCGGCGCGACTGGTTTGTTTACTGAAACCACGCCTTACGCGCCGAACTCGCCGTATTCTTCCAGCAAGGCGTCGTCCGATTTTCTGGTGCGCGCGTATCATCACACTTACGGGCTGCCGACGGTTATCACGAATTGCTCGAACAATTACGGGCCGTTTCAGTTTCCGGAAAAATTGATTCCCGTCGTTATCCAGAGCGTCATCGCGCGCAAGGCGATTCCCGTTTATGGCGACGGCATGAATGTCCGCGACTGGCTTTACGTCCGCGACCATGCTGAAGCGTTATGGACGGTGCTGGGCAAGGGCGCGCTCGGCGAGACTTACAACATCGGCGGCCACAACGAATGGGCGAACATCCACATCGTGCAGTTGATTTGTGATACGATTGATGAATTCGCGCCGCAACTCGGCGGCAAGTCGCGATCGCTGATCACCTACGTCAAGGACCGTCCCGGTCACGACCGCCGCTACGCGATTGACGCCACGAAAATCCAGCGCGAACTCGGCTGGGTGCCGGCGCACAAGTTTGAGCAGGGCATTCGCGAGACCATTCGGTGGTATCTCGACAATCAGAATTGGGTGCAAGCCGTGTTGAAGAAATGATTCGTTGAACGCCGGTGCCGGCGCTAACATCTAAACGTCATGCACCGCGCCAAAATAATCCTCCTGCTAGCCGTCCTGCTACCGGCGATGATTGCGTCGTCGGCAAATTCCATCGTTTGGGACACGAAGCAAAATTCCGTCAGCGCGGATGTTCGCGGTGAGGCATTGTGGACGTTGCTGGAGGACATCGCACATCAGACTGGCTGGCATATTTTTGTGGAACCAGGCTTGAGTCAGAAGGCGGATGTCAAATTCTCCGGCCTCAATTCCGGTGACGCGCTCAAAAAATTGCTCGGCGATTTAAATTTCGCCTACGTTCCCAGGACCAACGAGGCTGACCAACTTTACGTTTTCGCGACCACCATGCGTGCCGCGACGCAACGGGTTAGTGCCGCTGTCACGAACAAAGCGACGGTGGCGAAGCACGTCGCCAACGAACTCATCGTGAAGGTGAAGCCGGGCACGGACATTGACGCACTGGCGAAATCGCTCGGCGCAAAAGTTGTCGGACGCAATGACAAGCTGGGTATTTACCGGCTGCAATTTGCCGATGCCGCCGCCACGGATGCCGCGCTCGCCAGTTTGCAAAATAATCCCGATGTGGCAGCGGTGGATTATAATTATATCTACGATGCGCCGCCAACGCCGCAGACGTTAGCGAATGCCACCGGTGGCCCGCCAAAGCTGACGCTCGATAACACCGCGCCCGGCGATCCGTGCAATCCGGTGATAGGTTTGATTGACACGGCGGTGCAGCCGTCCGGCGGCGCGCTTGATCAGTTCATGTTGCCGCCGGTTTCCGTGGTGAGCGACAGCAGCGCGAGCACCAGCGGCATCACGCACGGCACGGCGATGTATCAGACGATTTTGAACGCAGTTTCGCAATCATCCGGCGGACATACCGGCGTGAAAATTTTGCCGGTGCAGGTTTTTGGCGCCGGCGAATCAGCCACGACCTGGAATGTGGCGCTCGGTGTGCAGGCGGCGGTGGATGGGGGCGCGACGGTGTTGAACATGAGCCTCGGCGGCGCGGGCGATAGCACGGTTTTGTCGGACATCATCCAGCAGGCGCTCGCGAAAGGTGTTGTCATCTTTGCGGCGGCAGGCAACACGCCGGTCAGCACTCCGACGTATCCGGCGGCGATTCCTGGCGTCAATTCCGTGACAGCGTTGAGTTCGCCCGGCCAACTGGCGCCGTATGCAAATTATGGAAGTTTTTCCGCGCTGGCCTTGCCGGGCAACAGCATTGTGTATCAGGGTGGCCAAGCGTGGATGGTGCAAGGCACTTCGCCGGCGACGGCTTATGCGACGGGAATAGCGGTGGGCACGAAGTCGGTGAACTGCGCGGGCTGGTCGCAGATTGAAAGTGCAATGCAACAGAAATTTCCCGTGCCGGCGAAATAAAAGAATCAAAAGTTGGCAGTCAGGATTTTGTGCTGGTGAAAAGTCTGCCCTAACTTCCAACTGCCAACGCCTATCTCCCGAGACCGTTAGTGTGATTGGCAGCCGAACTTAATAAAAGTGCCGAGGAAAACGCCGACCGCCGCAAGCAGCAGCCACGGCTGCCCCTTGAGCATTTCAATGATGCCCCAACTGATGAAGAACGCGAACAGCGCGAATGTCGTTATGGCCAGCGTAAATTTCATTCGCGAAAAAATAACAGCTTTCCGTTTTCATGCAAGCCTGTGGCGCGGACGGTCAGCCTTGAATAAAATAGCTTAGGTTTTCCAGCTCGATGGCGAGGTTGACGTTATTGACCATTACGTCCTCCGGCACGGCGAGGACGCTGGGAGAGAAATTCAGGATACCCGCGATGCCCGCCTCGATAAGCTGGTTGGCGACGGCTTGGGCTACATCGGCTGGCACTGATAGAATTGCCATTTTCACGCTGTTCTCGGTGATGAAGTTTTTTAACTCGTCCATACCCAACAGCGGTTGCTTGAGTTCCTTATCGCGTTTCCGGCGTGGTTCGGCGTCAAACGCGGCGATGATTTCAAATCCCTCTTTTTCGAATCCGCGATAGGAGAGCAGGGCGAGACCTAGATTACCGACGCCGACGAGGATGACTGGCTGCAGGCTGGACGTTCCCAGTTCTTCGGAAATTTTGAGTGAAAGCTCGTTCACGTCATAGCCCAGTCCGCGCGTGCCAAATGTGCCGAAGTAGGCGAGGTCTTTGCGGAGTTGCGTGGACTTGACGCCGGCGGCCTTAGCCAGCGCCTCACTGGAAACGGTGCCGATGTTGTTCTCTCGCAGCCGAGCTAGACAGCGCAGATAAATCGAGAGCCGGTATATCGTCTTGCGCGGAATGATGGGTCGTCCGATCCTTTTCACGAGCGCAAGCTAGCCGAGCGCGCCAAGTTCCGCAAGCGGATGTCCGTCTGGCTCCAATATTTATTGAGCTGGAAAATCTACTCATCATTGCCGGGTGTGACGACAGTCCCGGCTGGGTGGTAGATCCAGCCGCCGGAACGGGAACTTGAAGCCGCAGGTAGTATTGCAGGCAGACCAATGAATACTGCTGTTCAACTGTATGCAAATCGCATGCCAAACCGATTCGCTTGTTTTGTTGGGTAAAAACAACCGAATTTTCGCAGCACAACCGGCTGCTTTGGTGAAAAATTATCTTGGCGGGCAAAAGTGTTCACAATTCAGTCGGGACTACGCCGGTGCCCAATGGTGGTGCGCTGCACGCTTAATTCGCCGGATAATCCTTCGTGGCTGCATTTTCATGGGAGATTTTTATCATCCGTTTTTGCGGGCTGCATGTTACAGTCAATTGTTTTGTTGTAGGATGACGAGTGAATTATTCTTGGCATGGATTTTAAGATTTTTTTGTCGAATGCGGCAAGTCGGCAAGCGGGCTGCTAAAGTAACTGTTGATGATCAGAATTAAATCCGCCAGCCCGGCAGGTTCTGGGTTGGTGGAATCAACGGCCACCTTGAAAAATCAGGGCATAAGCTGCGGTGCGGAATTTTGCCCATCGCTGGCGGTGCTTGGTTTAGCTGTTGGCAAATGCCCACAGCGTTCAAAAAACAACTGACGGAATATGCTGAATCAATATAAGGTCAACCACGGTTTCGACGAAATGGCGGACGCGCAGGCGGCAGTGCGCCCACACTACCAGAAATTTCACCGGCTATTTGGCGAATTGACCGTGCCGGAGTTTCAGGCCAAACGCACGGCGGTGGACAACGCTTTTCTCCGGCAGGGTGTCACCTTCAACGTCTATGGCGATGCGGCGGGCGCCGAAAAGATATTCCCATTCGACTTGCTGCCGCGCATCATTCCGGCGAAGGAGTGGGAATTTCTGGAGCGCGGCCTGACGCAGCGCATCACCGCGCTGAATCTTTTCCTGCACGACATTTATCACGAGCAGAAAATCCTGAAGGACGGCGTGATTCCAGAATTTTACGTTTTGTCGGCAAAACATTTCCGGCGCGAGTTTGTGAACTTCAATGTGCCGAAGGATATTTACATTCACATTTGCGGCACGGATTTGATCCGCGACAAGGACGGGAATTATCTCGTGCTGGAAGACAACGGCCGATGTCCATCCGGCGTCAGCTACGTTTTAGAAAACCGCCGCGCGATGAAGCGGGCGTTTCCGCAGATGTTTGAAGGCATCGGCGTGCGTCCGGTGGAAAATTATCCGCAGGAACTGCTCAAGTCGCTGAAATATATCGCGCCTGCTGGCGTCGCCGATCCGACGGTGGTGGTGCTTACACCCGGGGCCTACAACAGCGCGTATTTCGAGCATACCTATCTTGCGCGGCAGATGGGCATCGAGATTGTTGAAGGCCGTGATTTATTCGTGAAAGATTCGCGCGTGTTCATGCGCACGACGAAAGGCCCGCAGCCGGTGCATGTAATTTACCGGCGCATTGATGACGATTTCATTGACCCGACGGTTTTTCGTCGCGATTCGATGCTCGGCGTGCCGGGGCTGATTCATGCCTATCGCGCCGGTAACGTCTCGCTCGCCAATTCCATCGGCACCGGTATCGCTGATGACAAGGTGATGTATTATTTCGTGCCGCGCATGATCAAATACTACCTCGATCAGGAACCGATTTTGGGGAACGTCCCGACGTATCTAGCCAGCGAGGAGGCCGACAAAAAATACATTATAGAAAATCTGGAGAAACTCGTCGTCAAGGCGGCGAACGAATCCGGCGGCTACGGCATGCTCATGGGACCGAAGGCGTCAAAGGCGGAAATTGAAAAATTCCGCGAACTGGTCATCGCCGAGCCGCGCAATTACATCGCGCAGCCGATGATCAACCTCTCGCAGCATCCGACCTGTTGCGACGATGTTTTTGAAGGCCGGCACATCGACTTGCGTCCGTTCATTTTGTCCGGCGAGCGCGTCAGCATCATTCCTGGTGGTCTCACGCGCGTCGCGTTGCGCAAAGGTTCGCTCGTCGTCAATTCGTCCCAGGGCGGCGGCAGCAAAGATACCTGGGTTTTGTATGGTGATGAATAGTTCCAAACCGATTTTGAAACATTTTTTATGTTAAGCCGCGTTGCCAATTCCCTCTACTGGATGTCCCGTTACATTGAGCGCGCCGAGAATATCGCGCGCATCGTGGACGTGAACCTGCAACTGCTCCTCGACATGCGCAGCCTCGACGAGAAGCAGCTCATCGCCTATTGGAAGCCCATCGTGATTGCCACCGGCGACGAGGAGGCGTTTTTCAAGGCGCATCCGCATGCCACCGGCGCGGCGGTCACGGAGTTTCTGGTTTTCGACAAAGAGAATCCGAATTCGCTCATCCAATCCATCTGTCAGGCTCGTGAAAATGCCCGCATGGTGCGCGACCAGATTACGCTGGAACTTTGGGAGGAATTGAACCGCCTTTATCTTTTTGTCCGCTCACCGCAGGCGCGCGAGGTCTGGAGGCGCAGCGCGACGGAGTTTTTTCAGGAAGTAAAATCCAGTTCGCTTCACATCATCGGCATCATTAACGCCACGCTCATCCACAACGAAGGCTGGTGGTTTGTGCAGGCTGGCCAATTTCTGGAGCGTGCCGACAAGACCACGCGCATTCTCGATGTGCGTCATGAAAGCCTGCCAGAGCGCGGCTTGCCGCAGAGCATCAGCCCGGACGAAGCGCTGGGCTGGTCCGCTGTGCTCCGCTCGTGCAGCGCGTGGGACGCCTACAAATCCATCAACAGCGCCGATGTGCATCCGCGCCGCGTGGCGGAATTCCTTCTGCTCAGCGACCATTTCCCGAGATCGGTTCGCTTCTGCGTCAATGAATTGAACCGCGCGTTGCGCCGTATTTCCGGCGTGGCCGAAGGGCGGTTTTCCAATGACGCGGAAAAGCTCACCGGCCGCTTTTTGGCGGAACTTCAGTTCAGCAGTATCGAGGAAATCTTTGACGTAGGCCTGCACAAATACCTTGATGATGCGCAGCTAAAATTGATCAACATTGGCGACGCGTTGTTCCGCGCCTATATTTTTCAGTCGTTCGACAACCCGGATGAATTTCACATGGTGCAACAGGAAGAACAGCAACAGCAGTTGAAATCGTTAATCATCCATCGGTAACCGTAAATCACCATGTCCATCCACGTCGCGCTCCACCACAAGACGCACTACAAATACGACCGGCTAGTCAATCTCGGCCCACAGGTCGTCCGGCTGCGGCCTGCGCCGCATTCGCGGACGCGCATATTGTCGTATTCGCTGAAAATCACCCCGGAGAAACATTTCATTAACTGGGCGCAGGATCCGCAGGCCAATTATCAGGCGCGCTTGGTCTTTCCTGAGCCGACCCGCGAGTTTTGCGTCGAGGTGGATCTGGTGGCTGAGATGGCGGTGTTTAATCCGTTTGATTTTTTCCTCGAGCCGGACGCCGAACGCTTTCCGTTCGAATACGACCCCGCGCAAGAACACGAGCTTGCGCCGTTCCAGCGCAAATGCTGGCTCACGCCGAAGTTCATGAAA
The DNA here is from genome assembly GCA_903889895.1 of uncultured Verrucomicrobia subdivision 3 bacterium. Classification (GTDB taxonomy): domain Bacteria; phylum Verrucomicrobiota; class Verrucomicrobiia; order Limisphaerales; family UBA11358; genus UBA11358. The sequence continues at coordinate 20,955 of CAISYZ010000193.1, forward strand.
TATCTCGCGGCCGTCCGCAAAGATTTTCTTGGCGAAACTAAACGGCGAACCAAAAAAGAGCGGCTCGAAATTCCCTTCGAAGAAAAGCCGCGCACAATTGATTTTCTTGTCGCCGTTAACCAGCGGCTCTGGCAGGACATTAAATACACCATCCGCCTCGAACCCGGCGTGCAGACGCCGGAGGAATCACTGGAAAAATTGAGCGGTTCGTGCCGCGACTCGGCGTGGCTGCTTGTGCAGCTGTTCCGCCACTGCGGGCTCGCCGCGCGCTTTGTCAGTGGTTATTTAATCCAGCTCAAGGCTGACTTGAAGTCGCTCGACGGTCCCAGTGGCGCGGAGAAAGATTTCACCGATTTGCACGCGTGGACGGAAGTTTATCTTCCCGGCGGCGGCTGGATTGGTCTCGACCCAACCTCCGGTCTGCTTGCAGGCGAGGGCCACATTCCGCTTGCCGCCACACCCGATCCGACGAGCGCCGCGCCCATCAGCGGTTTGATTGATGAATGCGAATGCGAATTTGCCCACGAGATGAACGTGTCTCGCGTCTACGAATCGCCGCGCGTCACGCTGCCTTACACCGACGCGCAATGGCGCAAGATTGAGGCGCTCGGCCATTCCATCGACGCCGATTTGAAAGTGAATGACGTGCGCCTGACGATGGGTGGTGAGCCGACGTTTGTTTCCGTGGATGATCCGGATGGCCCGGAATGGAATTTCACCGCCGTCTCGCACAAGAAGCGCACGCTTTCCGGCGAACTTATCAAGCGGCTCCGTAAAAAATTCGCGCCCGGCTCGCTGCTGCATTACGGCCAGGGCAAATGGTATCCGGGCGAACAGTTGCCGCGCTACGCGCTCGGTTGTTACTGGCGCAAGGACGGCGTGCCGATTTGGAAAGATGATTCGCTCATTGCCGACGAGTCGAAGGATTACGGCTTTGCAGCGAAGGACGCGAAGGAACTGCTGTCGCGCATCGCCAAAATCACCGGCGCGGATCCAAAATATCTCATTCCCGCCTACGAAGACGCGTTTTATTATACCTGGAAAGAGCGCCGATTGCCGTCGAACGTCACGCCGGATAAATCCAATCTCAAGGACAAGCTGGAGCGCGAGCGCATCGCAAAAATATTTCAGCGCGGTGTGGATGAAGTCGTCGGCTACGCGTTGCCCATCAAGCGAGCGATGTATGGCAACCAGCCGGGCTGGATGTCCGGTGCGTGGTTTTTGCGCGATGACGACACGCTGTGGCTCATCCCCGGTGATTCGGCGATGGGCTTGCGTCTGCCGCTGGATTCGATTCCGTGGGTGGCGGAAAAAGAATTTCCGTGGATTCACCAGCAGGATCCATCGAATCCTAAGCTGTCGGAGTTGCCAAAAGAATTTCCTTATCAGCCGCGCAACCCGGAAACTTCCGGCCAGCAGTTCATTCGCCGCAAAGGTGGCGCGCCGTTGCCGGTGGGCTACGGTCCCGGCCAACGCGCGCAATATCGTGGTGACCTCGAAGAAGAGCGTGTCGAACTTCCGCCGTTGCCGCCGGAAATGGAATACGACCCAAACCGCCGGCCGGTGCAGGGCCAATCCGCGCCATGGATCATTCGCACCGCAATGTGCGTCGAGCCGCGGGATGGTCGGTTGCATATCTTTATGCCGCCGGTTTCGACGACGGAAGATTATTTGGATTTGGTTGCCGGCATCGAAACCGCCGTCACTGAACTCGGCACTCCGGTTATCATCGAAGGCGAAACGCCGCCGCGCGATCCGCGCCTGAACAAGCTCGCTGTCACGCCTGACCCCGGTGTCATTGAGGTCAACATGCATCCGAGCAAATCGTGGGACGAACTGGTCGAGCGCACGACGGTGCTTTACGAGGAGGCGAGGCAGGCGCGGCTCGGCACGGAAAAATTTATGCTGGATGGCCGCCACACTGGCACCGGCGGCGGCAACCACATCATTATCGGTGGCGATACACCGCAGGACTCGCCGGTGCTGCGCCGGCCGGATTTGCTGCGGTCGCTCATTTCGTATTGGCAGAATCATCCGTCGTTGAGTTGGCTCTTTAGCGGACTGTTTGTTGGTCCTACCTCGCAGGCTCCTCGCATAGACGAGGCTCGCAATGATTCGCTTTACGAACTCGAAGTCGCTTTCAAGGAACTGGAGCGCAACACGCAGCGGTTCGGCTACACGCCGCCGTGGCTCTGCGACCGGCTGTTCCGCAACCTGTTGATTGACTCCAGCGGCAACACACATCGCTCGGAGTTCTCGATTGATAAATTGTTTGCGCCGGAAAGTGCTTCCGGCCGGCTCGGGCTTGTGGAAATGCGCGCGTTTGAAATGCCGCCGCACGCGCATATGAGTCTGGCGCAGCATCTCGTCTTGCGCGGGCTGATCGCGAAATTTTGGAACGAGCCTTACAAAAACGGCCTCGTGCGTTGGGGCACGGACATCCATGACCGCTGGATGCTGCCGCATTTTTGCGAAACGGATTTCCGCGATGTCATCGGTGATTTGCGCGCGTCCGGCTATTCGTTTGAATTCGACTGGTTCGCGCCGCATTTTGAATTTCGCTTTCCGCGCATCGGCGATCTGGAGCAGCGGGATCTGCAGATTGAACTCCGCACCGCGCTCGAACCGTGGCATGTCCTCGGCGAGGAGCCCGGCGGCGGCGGCACGGTGCGTTACGTGGACAGCTCGCTCGAACGCCTGCAAATCAAAGCGCGCGGTCTTGCCGGCGACCGGTTCGCCATCACGGTCAACGGCCATCGCGTGCCGCTGCATCCGACCGGCGTGAACGGCGAGGGCGTCGCCGGCGTGCGTTACCGCGCGTGGCAACCGCCAGGATGCTTGCAGCCGACTATCGCGCCGCACGCGCCGCTACGGTTTGATCTTTATGACACTTGGAATCAGCGTTCGCTCGGGGGCTGCACGTATCATGTGGCGCATCCGGGGGGACGCAGCAACGACAAGTTTCCGGTGAACAGCTACGAGGCCGAATCACGGCGGCTCGCGCGGTTTTTCCGGCATGGTCATCAGCAGGGCAAGTTCCTGCCGCCGCCAAAAAACTTGAACGGCGACTTTCCGTTCACGCTCGATTTGCGTAATGTCTGACGCGGCCGACAATCCGGGCCGCCGCAACCGACCGCCGATGACGCAATCGCAATTTCAATCCGCGCCCGAGGACACCAGCTTCGCCAAAAAAGCGAAGCCGGAAAGCCTGTTGTCCGGCTACGAACGCGGTGCGGCCTTTGATGAGTTTCTCGCCGCCGACCAGCAGCCGCGTCCGCAATACGCCCGGCTGTTTGGCGCGCTCGAGGAGTTCGGTCCGGCCGAAATGCGCCACCGCCGCGATGCCTGCGAACGGCTCGTGAATGAGCAGGGCATCACCTACAACGTCTATGGTGACGCGCGCAGTTTGGAACGGCCGTGGCAGCTCGACCCGGTTCCCTTTGTCATCGCGCCGGACGAATGGCGTGCCCTTGAGACGGGGCTGATCCAGCGCGCGACGCTGCTCAACCAGATTCTTGCCGACTGTTACGGTCCGCAGGAGCTCATCCGCACCCACTGGCTTTCGCCGGCGATGGTTTTTGGGCAGCCGGATTTTTTGCGCCCGTGCCATGGCATCAGGATTCCCGGCAATACCTATCTGCATTTCTATGCGGCTGACTTGGCGCGTTCGCCGGATGGACGCTGGTGGGTGGTTTCCGATCGCACGCAGATCCCGACCGGCGCCGGCTACGCCCTCGCCAATCGCCTGGTCGTCTCGCGCATTTTATCGGAGCCGTTCCGCGACAATCATGTCCATCGGCTGGCTGGATTTTTCCGCGATACGCAGGCGGCGTTGATGAAACTTTCCCCGCGCGGCGCGGACAACGCCCGCGTGGTGATGCTCACGCCGGGACCGCTGAACGAAACCTATTTCGAGCAGACGTATCTCGCGCGTTATCTCGGCTACACGCTGGTCGAGGGGCAGGATTTGACCGTGCGTGACAACTGTGTGTGGTTGAAAACGCTCGCCGGGCTGGAACGGGTGGACGTCATCCTGCGCCGCGTGGACGATGATTTTTGCGACCCGCTGGAATTGCGGAACGATTCCATCCTCGGCGTGCCCGGCCTGGTCGAAGCGGTTCGCGCCGGCAACGTCGTCTTGGCCAATGCGCTCGGTTCCGGTCTCGTGCAAAGCCCCGCGTTCATGTCGTTTCTGCCCGGGCTGTGCAAACATCTGCTCGGCGAAGCGCTGACATTGCCTTCCGTTGCGACGTGGTGGTGCGGCCAAAAGGCGGCCCGCGAATATGTTCTGGAGCATCTCGATAAGCTGGTCGTGAAGCCCGCTTTCCGGATGCGCCTCCGCCTGCCGAACCCGGCCAAAGCGATGAGCGATGCCGAACGGGTGACGCTGCGGCGGCAAATTGAATTTGACCCCGACCTTTTCGTCGCCCAGGAGCGCGTCAAGTTCTCCACCGCTCCGATGTGGGAGAAAACCGGTCTCGTGCCGCGGACGGTGGAATTGCGCGTGTTTCTGGTCGCGACCGAAAATGGCTATCGCGTGATGCCCGGCGGGCTGACCCGCGTCTCGCCGGATGCCGGCGGACAATTAATCACCATGCAGCGCGGCGGCAGCAGCAAAGATACCTGGGTGATTTCCGAAACGCCGGTCGAGGAAGTCACTTTGCTCCACACCGCCGCCCAAAAAGTAGAGCTGCGGCGCACGGGGAACAATTTGCCCTCGCGGCTCGCGGACAATTTCTACTGGTTGGGCCGCTATTCCGAGCGCGCGGATGCCACGGCCCGCCTGTTGCGAAGCGCGTTGCTGCGGTCCAATCCCGAGCGCGCCGGCAGCGCGGAATCACTCATCGCGCCGTTGGTGCGGACGCTGGAGTTGCAAGGCCAGTTGCCCGAAATTTCCCAGAAGCCGGAGCTGTGCCAAAACGCCGAGGCCTTCGAGGCGGAGCTGCTGGCGGCGATTTTTGATCCGTCGCGCCCCGGCAGCCTGCGGCAGACGGCGCACCAACTCCAACGGCTCGCCACGCTGGTGCGCGACCGCACTTCGAATGACATGTGGCGCGCGTTGAGCCGCCTGAACGACCGGTTGTCCACGCCGACGTCGAGCATCGTGATGCTGTCCGGCGATGCCACCGGCGTTTTGAATGAAACACTGCTCGGGCTGGCGGCGTTCCAAGGTCTCGCGCGTGAGAACATGACGCGGGCGCAGGCCTGGCGGTTTCTCGACATGGGGCTGCGCATCGAGCGCGCCGTTTACATTTGCACTTTGCTCGAAGCGACGTTGTGTGCGCCCGAAGCGGAAAATCCCAGCCTGCTCGAAGCCGTGCTGGACGTGGTGGACAGCAGCATCACGTTCCGTTCGCGCTACAATCTCGTGGCGACGCTCCCGGCCGTGTTCGATTTGGTTTTGCTGGATGATAAAAATCCCCGCTCGGTGCTCTTCCAGGTGAACCAGCTGGCGAAACATTTTGAGAAATTGCCCAAGGAACGCGAGGAGGCGCCCGGTTCGGGAAAAAATATCCTCGCCAAATGCGTGAAGCGGCTGAATCAGGTGGACGCCCGCGAGCTCGCCGGCACCGGCGGCGACTGGTTGGCGAGCGATGTGGGCGCGGTCATCCGCGAGACGCTCCAGACGCTGCCGAAATTGTCGGAGGCCATCGCGGCGAGCTACTTTGCGCACGCGGAAATCTCGCGCACGGGGCGGGGGAGCGAGGCATGAAACCGGCCATGCACTACCGCATCACGCACCGCACGCTTTACGAATACGCCGCGCCGGTGAGCGTCTCGCAGCACGTCGCCCGGCTGACGCCGCGCACCACGGCGGCGCAGTCGTATGCCGATTTCACCCTGCACATCGAGCCGGCGCCCACGCTGCGCCGCACGCGCACAGATTACTTCGGCAATGAGCTGTGCTTTTTCAGCATTCAGGAACATCATCGCCGCTTGGAGATCACCACGCAGAGCCGGGTGACGGTGAACGCCATGGCAAAAATTGACGTGACGGCCTCGCCGGCTTGGGAAGACGTCGCCAAACTTTTCCGGGACCCGGTTTCGCCGGCGGTGGTCGAGCCTTACGAGTTTGTTTTCGACTCGCCGCAGGTGCGCGCGGCCATGGGGCTGGCGGAATACGCGCTGGAAAGTTTTGCCGCCGGCACGCCCATCCTCGCCGGGGCGCAGGATTTGACGCGCCGCATCTACCAGGATTTCAAATACGACCCGAAGGCGACGACCGTGGCGACGCCGCTGGAGGAGGTCTGGGAAAAACGGCGCGGCGTTTGCCAGGACTTCGCGCATCTGGGCATCGCGTGTCTGCGCTCGCTCGGTTTGCCGGCGCGTTACGTCAGCGGCTATCTGCGCACGCACCCGCCGGCGGGCCAGCCGCGGCTCGTCGGGGCGGACGCGAGCCATGCGTGGTTCAGCGTGTTTTGTCCCGGCACCGGCTGGGTGGATTTCGACCCGACGAACAACTGTTTGCCGGACGACGAACACATCACCGTGGCGCAGGGCCGCGATTTTGGGGATGTCAGCCCCGTGGCGGGCATCATCACCGGCGGGGGCGCCCATGAAGTGCGGGTGTCGGTGGATGTCGAGCCGCTTAAAAATTCTGATGAGATTTGAAATCACCCATCGCACGAGTTACACCTACGCCTCGCCGGTGCGCGACAGCTTCAACGAGGTGCGGCTGCAACCGTTCAACAACCACGTCCAGGTCGTCGAGAGCTTTCTGTTAAAAATATTGCCCGCCGCGCGCCTGCGGCACCGGCATGATTTTTATTCCAACGTCGTCCACCACTTCGAAATCATCGAGCCGCACTCAACCCTGACGGTCGAGAGCCAGTTACGGGTGATCACGAGCAATCCACCGGTCATCGCGCCCGCCGCGGAGCCGTGGCCGCTGGCGCGCATCGGCGAGGCGCTGCGCGAACCGCGCGTGTTCGATTTTTTGCAGGACAGCCATTTCGTGGAAATGTCTCCGGAAGTCTGGCGCTTCGCGCTCGACGCCACGGCGGGGCAGACCGATACCTGGCAGGCGGCGCTCGCGGTGATGCGCATGGTGCATGCGGAACTGAAATACGAATCCAACTCCACCAGTGTCCACACGCATGCCCGCGATGTGCTGCGCGACAAACGCGGCGTGTGCCAGGATTTTGCGCACGTCATGATCGGCATGTGCCGCGCGCTGAAAATCCCCGCGCTCTACGTCAGCGGCTATCTCGCCACGGAGAGCGCCAGTGCCACCCACGCGTGGATGGAAGTCCTGATCCCCGGTCTCGGCTGGCGCGGGCTGGACCCGACGCACAACCGGCCGGTGGACGAAACTTACATCAAGCTCGCCGTGGGCCGCGACTATTCGGACGTCGCGCCGGTGGCCGGCAATTACAAGGGCACGACCGACCGCAAGCTGGAAGTCTCCGTCAAAATCACGCCGCTGTCGTAAGCGGCATTTTCCCGCACCGTTGCGCTTGACCCCGTCCGCCGGGCAGGGCAATCTGCGCCCGTTCCCGCGCGAAAACCAACCAATATTACTCTGCCATGAATGACGCCAACCTGACGCAAATCAAGGACACCACCGCCAACCCCGCGCCGCTCGGCCTGCTCGGCTTCGGCATGACCACCGTGCTGCTCAATTTGCACAACGCCGGCTTTTACGAACTCAACAGCATGATTCTCGCGATGGGTCTCTGCTACGGCGGCACCGCCCAGATCATCGCCGGCATCATGGAATGGAAGAAGGGCAACACCTTCGCCACCACCGCCTTCATCTCCTACGGTTTTTTCTGGCTTTCGCTGGTCGGCCTGATTGTGCTGCCGCAATTGATTCCCACCATCAAGCCCACCAAGCCCGAAGCCTTCGCGGCGTATCTCGCCATGTGGGGCATTTTCACCGCCGTGATGTTCATCGGCACCTTTAAGCTGAGCCGCGCGTTGCAGGTGGTGTTCGGTTCCCTGACCGTGCTGTTTTTCCTGCTCGTCGTCGTCAAGCTGGGCAGCACCGAGTCGTTCGAGCACGCCACGGGCTTTGAAGGCATCTTCTGCGGCCTCGCGGCGATTTACACCGGCCTCGCGCAGGTGTTGAACGAACTCGCCGGCAAAACCGTTCTGCCGCTTGGCGTCTTCAAAAAATAAGGCGCCGGATTTGATTGGGTGCCGGACAAAACCGTTGAAACCCGTGTCCGCCGAAATTCGTCCAACTCAGCCATGACTTTTACCACTATGAAAACCAAACTATTCGTCGTCGCCCTCGCGGTGCAACTCGCCGCCAGCGCGCAAACCAATGTCACCAGCACCAGCACCGCCGCCGCGGCCCCGGCTGCTCATGTCAATGCCGCGCTTATCCCGGTGAAACACCAGGGCAAGCGCACCGACGATGTCATTGCCCGCGCCAAGGCCGCGCCCGGTGATTACGACATTGAATTTATTGGCGACTCCATCACGCAGGGCTGGGAGACGCGCGGCTCCAACGTCTGGAACCAGTTTTACGGCCATCGCAAGGCCATCAACATGGGCGTTAGCGGCGACCGCACCGAACACGTTCTCTGGCGCTTCGAACAGGGCCAGCTCGATGGTATCAAGGCCAAGGTCGCCGTCCTGATGATTGGCACCAACAACTCCAACAAGAACAAAGACGGCACGGACACCTACACCGACAGCGATATTCTCGAAGGCGTCGTCGCGATTGTGAACCAGATCCGCACGCGCCAGCCGGACACCAAAATCATCCTGCTCGGCATCTTCCCGCGCGCCAAGACGTTCAGCCCGCAACGCGGCCGGTTGCTGGAAATCAATCAGGTCCTCGCCAAGCTGGATGACGGCCAGAATATTTTCTACATCGACTTCGGCTCGCAGTATGTCGAGCTCGACGGTTCCATCTCCAAAGGCATCATGGCCGATGCGCTGCACCCCGGCGAAGCGGGCTACAAGATCTGGGCCAACGCCATTGAGCCGAAATTGAAACAGCTCCTCGGCGAATAAGTTCCCGCGACCGATAATTGTTCCACCCAACGCGCCGGATTCGTCCGGCGCGTTTTTTCTTTCCAAACTGAGTTGTTAATACACCTAATTAATTCAGCTTAATTCGTAATTTACGGCTTATGAATGTTTGACGTTGATGCGCCTCTCGGTTTTAATTGGCGCATCACCGGTATGAAAATTTGGGAAAAATTTTCAGCGTTGCCTGCCTACGCCACCCGCGCAGTCACCCAAAGTCCATACCCTGGTATCACCGTGGTTCACCGCGCCGCTGGCCGTTCCGCCACCCGCAGCGTTTCCCGTCCGCCCGCCCCAAACCATTCCGCCAACTCCTGCCTGCTTCGTCGGGAGGCCAATGGTAAAACGGCAAGCGGCCTCCCGCTTAGCCAGCGGGCCATTATCCGTTCGGCAAGGGGCCTCCGGCTTAAGCGGGAAGCCATTTTCCGAACGGCAAACCCCCTCCCGTTTAACCAGCGGGCTATTATCCGAACGGAAAATGGCCTGCCGACGCGTCGGGAAGCCGTTTGCCGTTTGGCTAATTCCTTGAAAACAAGCCAATTGGCTACAAATAGTGGAAAAATGCCCCCAACCACCCGTCTGGGCGTCGCTTTACTGCCTGTCTCCATCGGTCAACAAACAACAACAAACAAATAGAACATTATGCCATCGCGCAAATTAGCCAATAGCACACCTACCATTCTCCGCTGCCTCAAAACCGCGCGCGACGAATGGAAACGCACCGCCGCCCCCGACCGCGCCATCAACGCGGACCAATGGGCGCAACTCGACGACACCAATCCCAAAGGCCTGTTGAACCTCATGCTCACGGCCAATGGCGGGGTGGATTCTGCGCTGGCCGCGCAAACTGCCGCCACCAGCAAACTCACGGATGCTTCCGGCCGACTGGGCATGTTCTGCTCGCATTTCCATCAGGCGCTCGATAACGGCATTGCGCGCGGACTGTTTTCCCCGAGCGACCGGAATTTTTACGAACGGCCCGCCACGGCCACCGCCATCCCGGTGTTGCAAGCGCAGGATGACATTGCCGAAACGGCGGAACTCATCGTCACCGGCGAAGCGGCCCGCGCCAAGGCCGCGCCGCCCGGCAAACCGTTGACCATGGATAGCGGGGTGAAATACGATAGCGGCGTGAAATGGGACTCTACCACCGGCGGTTTTGTGCCGATGGCCATGCCGAGCGCGGACGAGGTGGGCGCCTTGCTGACGCAGTTCCAGAGTGCCACCACGACGAGCGACCAGGCGCTGGTGGCCACGGATACCGCGCGTGAGGCGCTGGCGGTGATATATCCCGACGCGCTGGCGTTGGCCGTGGATATCTGCGACACGGTGGAATATTTCTACCGCAAAGATCCGGACGACAGCAGCCGCCGCGCGAAATGCGAACGCTGGGGCGTGGTCTATGCCTACGACGACGCCGTGGTGCCGCCCACGCCGCCGCCCACGCCCGTGACCGCGCCGCCGGCTCGGTAAAAAATGAGTAAACGCCAATTTGCCGCTAATACATGGCACGGAGCGGGCATCGTGAGGCCGAGGCGTGGCGGCGAACTACTTGACGCCTTGTCCACCTGAAAAGCTGCGAGCGACAGTTTTAATGTCCGTCTCGCCCACCGAACGGCCGCCAGCCATGGCGGCCGTTTTTTTGCCAGGCAAAACAGGGTTGACCGGGGGAAGAAAAATGGAATGATGAAGCTCAATCCGAACATGAAAACTCTCTGGGGCAAACTGCTAGGCATGGGCTTGGGGCTGTGGACCGTCAGCCTGTTCGCTCAACCGGTCATCACCAACCAGCCGACGAGCCAGACGGTTATTTATGGCGGCAACGCCACGTTCAGCGTCATGGTCACCGGCGTCGGGCCGTTTACCTATCAGTGGCAGTTCAATGGCACGAATCTGACGAATAATGCCATCACTACGGTCGCGGGAAGTGGAATTTCCGGCTTTGCCGGTGACGGCGGCGCGGCGACCAATGCGAAAATTTATTGCGCTGGTATTTCCGTTGATACCGTGGGTAATTTTTATATTGCGGATTATATCAACAATCGCATTCGGCGAGTGGATACCAATGGCAAAATCATCACCGTGGCGGGCACCAATAGCGGTGGATTCGCAGGCGATAGTGGGGCGGCCAACGGGGCCAAATTGAACGCACCATACGGTGTGGCGCTGGATGGGGTGGGGAATTATTTCATTGCTGACGAATCACTGCTGTCCGGTTTAGAAACCCAGTAAACATTGATGGTTTTCGGTGTCTGGCGGTTGTGTGGTGGGTGGAAGTTGAGCAAGCGCCTGTGAAATGGGCATTTTCTCAAAGAGCGTGAGGCTCAAAATCTGTAAAA
>CAISYZ010000194.1 GCA_903889895.1 uncultured Verrucomicrobia subdivision 3 bacterium
AAATTCTACAGATTCTGAGCGTAAACGCATTTGAGCAGATACCTCTGGCAGAACTGGTTGCAAAAGCCCAGCCCCAAGACAACCCAAGCGATAGCCGCAACCAGTTGATGCTCTGGAATTAATGGCCGGAGGCTTGTGATGCGAACTATAGTATTTACGTTTATTTTACAGGTTTTGGCTCCAGCAATGTGGTCAATTACAGCCTTGGCACCAGCACCAACAAGCTGGTGGACACGATGGGGACGCCGAACAACTTCACCAATTTTGTTTCCGGCTACAATTATGTGGTGTTCACAAATTTGAGCGGAAACAGCCAGGTCATGACCGTGGCCGGGGTGACCGGCGGCTCCTATGGCATGGCCGCTTTTCAGATTGTTCAAAATGCAAGTGGACAACCGCATTTAATCCGATCTCCATTTATCAACCCATCAATGACGCTACCGGTGTTATCGGCTGCCAACCTAACGCTATCTGGCGGCTTTCCAACATTCGTGATTCCCGGCACCCAGTTGGGTTATCAGTATACTCTGATTTATAAGAACAATCTGACAGATCCTGCTTGGACACCGCTGACGGGTTCGGGAACCGCCGCCGGGACGGGCGGCATCATTGATCTCAGCGATACAAACTCCATCAACTCACAAGCGCAGCGGTTCTATCGGCTCCAGATGCAGTAAATAAGAATGGATTTACCTCGTCAGTCAACAGCCAATCCGGTTTAGTCCCAACCGTCTGCAAATGATAGGTAATGCCCGCGAATGATAGGTCGTTCTCCTTTCATTCCGATTGCCAGCCCGTTAAATCTCATCTGTAATTTATGGATGCTGGAACGAGCCGTTTGAATCGAGGATAGTCAAAACACCGCCGATCTGAAATGGCTGCCCGCTGCGCTTGCAATATGAAAATAATCCTATGAAACCAATGTCGCTGGCGTCTTTAATTCGTCGCTCCTGATAAATGCAACATTGCATGGCTGCGGTGAATGATAGCGTGTGGCGGTGTAAAAATATTCGACTGGAAAATTGGATCTTGGATGCAAAATCTGGGCGAAAAGAGCGATGCAAACCAACCTGCCGCGTCCTCCCCGAATTTCTTTCCTGATGCCCTCGTTGGGGGAGCAACTCGGATCACGCCGCTGGCCAAGGTCAATGGCCGGCTGCGCAAGGTGGCGTTCTCCGTGATGGCGTTGCCCTATAGCGACGCGACTTTTGTGATGGCGTTCGAGAACGAATGCACGGAGCCATTTTAAGAATGGCATATGCGGGCGTTCGAGTTTTTCGGCGGAGTGCCTCGGCGGATCACCTATGATAAAACGAAGGTGGCGGTGAGCAAGATATTGGGGAAGGAACGACGTTTAGCCCAAGGATTTCAAAAATGGCCCGCATCGCCGGACTGCCCCAGACGGCGAGTGAATGTGCCTTCTATATGTGTTTGAAAGTTCGTCGCGTTCAATCCGTGAACGACGGCGGCGGCGTCGTCTTCGCCACCGGCACACCAATCGCCAACAGCATGGCCGAGATATTCACCATGCAGCGTTATATGCAACCGGAGGACTTGAAAAACACAACCTCGGCCATTTTGATTCATGAGTGGCCACGTTCGGCGAGCCGGTGACGGCGATGGAGAACCGGTGATAAACAAGAATTATGAAAAAATTTACAGGCCGAGTGTCAATTTTAACCAAGCCAAAGCCTTGCAATCAGCTAAACTGACCGCAAAATGAACAATGTTCTTGCTCCGATTGTATGGATCGGAGATGTGAGATTGTGTGCGCCAGAGATTACACACACGAATACGAAGGAAGCCACAGCAGCCACCCCGCAATGTAAACGCTACGATGAAGCCTTCCAACGCTCGATGGAAGGGCACAGGCTGCTGTCAGCAAATCAGGCCGGCAAGTGGCACAGGAACTGGTTCGCAATGGTGTGTCCGTTCAAGCTAATTCGGTTTTTATGATAAATATTAATTGTGTAAAAAAAATGGTTTTAATCACAGTCTTGTTGTTGGCAAATTCCATGGCCGTTCAGGCTAATGAATGTCTCCAAAATGCTGTTATTCGCGCCGATTTCGACGGCAAAGGCCTCATCGCCATCCACAATCTCGCGGTGCAAAATACAATTGGACTTGTCCATGATGATGCCGAGTTGCTTATAGGGGATGATCATTTGGACACGGAGTCTCAGCCGCCAGTGCTGGAATTCAGCACTGAAACCAACCGCATTTACCGGTTGCAATCCGGCCGGTGGACTGTCCGCATCATTTATGAATTGGCGCCCCAATGGCATTTTCTTACCAAACGCGTGGAGGTGAGCGCCGCTGGGTCGGAGGATTTTTGCGTGCATCATTTGGAATTATTGCGGGGGCAGTTGGATCCGGCTCCGCAAGGTGATATGCGCCAGCGCGGGATCACCTTTCTGCGCTATCCCGGCCAGGGCTTGTTTGTGACGCTTCAAAACCCCTTTGGTGAATGGAAAAGAGAGGGCGGGCGCATTTCGCTGGGCTATTCGCCGGACATAATTTATACACCGGGGTCGAATGCGTTTATGTCCGACCGAGTCTGCATTGGCGTTTATACGCCCTCGGGAATAACTTTTCCAAACCAAATGACGCCGGTGTGGAAATTGGTTCCGACAGGAACTCCAGATCATGGGCCGCAAATTGATTTGGCCGAGGTGGATGCAGCCGTGGACTGTTCGCGCTCATTTTTATCTTACCACCCAACCATTCCAGAGCGGGTGATGATCGGCTGGTGTGTCAATGATTACCAAATTGACATTGGCAAACCTGATGGACGGACCGAGTATAAGCGGATCATTGACCAGGTCGCAGCGATTGGTGCCAAAGATATTCTGTTTGCACCGGCGAACAGTCTCGAGTCGTCCTTGGATCAGAACCGGGATGCTTGGGGCTGGGAAAACTCGCTCTGGTTTACCATGGGGCAAAAGCTCCGCAAAGGGGAATGGGATCCTGCCAACGATCCGCTCCCAACCGAGGTGCAGGAAATGGTGAATGCTGCCAAAGCCAAAGATATAAAATTAATGGCCTATGTGTATCCATCATTGCCGTTCATGCAACAAAAGGAATGGACTGATTGGATAACGAATGGTCAACCCGGCGGCTATCGTGGAGCGGACACTGGCCAACGCAATTTTCAAGATTGGCTGATTGGGAAACTAGTGGACTTTCAGAAGGCTACCGGAGCTGGCGGCTTCTCTTTCGATCATTGGTGGATCGCTTATGACGCTCCCGCCAGTAGTCATTATGCCCAGTGGGCAGGCTGCCGGCGCATCCTTGAGGATCTCCGCCAGCAAATTCCCGATGCGGTGATTGACGGTCGCCAGCAGTATCATAATTTCGGAGTCTGGACGTGGCTGGCGGGAAGTTATCCACATCCTTTAGTTGGCGACGAACAACCGGAGAGTTTCCCAGCCTTTCCGGATCTTCATTGGGATCGCGTTTCCGCCGACCGCCAGCGCCGCGCATCTTGGTATTACCGTCAGGAATGTTTCGCGCCGGTTGAAATCATTCCCGGTTACATGACTCATCAGACGCCGCGCATAGCTGCCGATGGATCCTGTCCCCGCGACCGGTTCCGTCCGGCTGACTGGGATCTGCTGGGCTGGAAATATTCCGTCATTTCCGCCATTGCCAGCGGCCCGTATCACCTGATCATAAACAACATTCCCGCCCGGTCGGTGAGTGAGTTTAAGGCGTTTTCTGCCGCCGACCAGAAATGGTTTCGCGATTGGTTTGACTGGACGGAACACAACATAGACGTGCTGAAAAACGTAAAACCCATCATCGGTGCGCCGCAAATTGATCGGGTGGATGGATGGGCCGCTTTCAAGGGGAAAAAGGGCTTCGTTTTTCTGTTCAATCCCAATTATCGGGAGTTGCCCGCCGATTTTGTCCTCGACGACACGATTGGACTTAAGGCGGGAGGGCAGTTTGTTATCAAGCAACTTTATCCCGATGCCCAGAAGGGACGTTTGCTGGCTGCTCCGGGCAATGCCTTTTGGCATCGCGGTGACACTGTTCACATACCTATGGCCGGCGCGGAGGCGGTTGTTTGGGAAGTTGCGCCTGCGCCGGCATCCATAACGCAGCCTTGGCTCGCCGGTGCGATTGGGCAGGCGGCTCTCCATGGGAAACGCTTGGAATTGAAGGCTGTTCGCGGTGAAGTCGGCACCGAGCAGGATTTGGTCATCGCTCTGCCAGCCGATGCGTCTATCAATGCACTCAATGTCAACGGAGTCAAAACTGATTTTCACCAGAATGGATCCCAGGTGATCGCCAAAGTTCATTTCGCCGGGGTTCCTTTTTCCGCACGGCAGCCAGTCGGGGTCGTGGATCCGCAGTTTGCCGGGACAAATTATCAGGCCGAAACGGCCATTCCGGACCGAGTGTTTAAACAGCTTGCGGCCCGGAAACAATCCTGGCCGGTTGATTACACCGATAAGGAACGTGCCGCCGTCTGGTTGAACTCCGACCGGCTGCTGCTCTACATTAACATCGCCGAACCGGACGATGAAAAGATGGCGGATCCTGTGTTGCGGGTGGATGGCGAAAAGGTTCCCGTCAAGTGCGCATACACCTCTATTGTCCGCAATAACCCGCATAGCACTTTTACCGGTTGGTATGCCGACATCACATCTCTTAAACCCGAGGTTAAACATCAGTTTGAAGTTGAGTTGCCGACGCTAAAGGTGGGTCAGTTCCAAGGTCTCTTCTTCGATACCGTTGAGGCGGAATACACGTCGGAGATTGTGAGCGATAAATAATATTTAGGCTCAAACCTATATGAAAATGCGAACCCACTCTCGAGTCAACCGTGGCCGACGCCTCATGTCTGCGCTGGCTATCTTTGCAGGTGCATTGGTAACGTGTGCAGTGCAACCCGCAGCGTCACCCGATGCCAACCTTGCGTTGGTGGCAACCCCGACTACTTCGTATGTTTCCGGCCACGAGACGATCACCGCGCTCAATGACGATGCCACCCCGGAAAACTCCAATGACAAGAGCCACGGTGCCTACGGCAATTGGCCTCAGCACGGCACTCAATGGGTTCAATATGATTGGACTCTGCCGATCTCGGCTCGCCGGATGGACGTGTATTGGTTTGATGACCACGGCGGTGTGCGCCTGCCGAAGGCCTGCCGACTCGAATATTGGGATGGGAATGCATTCGTCACAGTCACCAATGTCACCGGCCTAGGTCTAGCCGAAAACTGCTTCAATTCCACAACCTTTCCAGAATTGACCACGACCAAACTGCGGCTGGAGTTCGATGGTGACGGGGACGCTTCCACGGGCTTGCTCGAATGGCGCGTCTATGACTCTGGCAAGTCGCCTAATTTTCCGCCCACGGTCAACGCGGGTATTGACCGCATGGTCGTTCTGTCCGGCCAGACTTACCTGACCGGGAAAGTAAAAGACGACGGCAAACCAAAACCGATGACCGAGGTTCACTGGAGCAAGGTCTCTGGTCCCGGCAGAGTTACTTTTGCCGATGCCGCCGCCGCCGAAACGACGGCGCGGTTTTCGACGGTGGGTGACTATACGTTGAAGCTCTTGGCGGACGACGGCCAGTTTAGTGCGTCTAGTTTTGTTCATGTGACCGTGACTCCAAACCCGCCTGTTTCGCCGCTGGGCCCAGTGTGGACGACGCCTTACCAGATCAGCAGCCCATTCTGGCGGCCTCGGCTCAAGAACCTCATCGTGAACTGGATTACACATTGTGTCCAGGAATGTGAAGACCCGGCAGCGAAGGAGGGCGGCATTGATAATTTCGTGCAGGCCGCGCGAAAACTGGCTGGCCTGCCTGGGGCTCACCAGACGGGCGCAGTCTACGCCAACACCTGGGTCTATAACACGCTTGAAGCAATGTGCGATGCGGAGATGTTTGATCCGCAGGGCGACCCGCAAATTATTGCCGCCCAGACCGCGATGCACCGCACAATTGACCAGTGGGTGCCGACGATTTTAAGTGCTCAGGAATCGGATGGTTACCTCCACACGCAAAACACCATCGAGGGGCTTCCCCGCTGGACCGACAAGAATGCCCATGAAGATTATCAGGCCGGCAATTTCATTGAGGCGGCCATCGCCCACTACTTGATGACCGGTGGCAAGGACACCCGGATGTTCGACGCTGCCAAGCGTCTGGCGGATTGCTGGGTGAGGAACATTGGTCCGGCACCCAAGCGCGCTTGGTATCCCGGCCACGAGGAAATGGAGCAGGCTCTGGTCAAACTTGCGCGCCTCGTTGAGCAGGTTGACGGTCCCGGCAAGGGCCAACCCTACGTAGCGATGGCAAAGTTTCTCCTGGATTCCCGTCACGGCGGCGACGCTTACGATCAAAGCCAGTTGCCCGTCACCCGCCAATACGAGGCGGTCGGCCACGCGGTTCGGGCGGTCTATTGCTATTCCGGCATGGCAGATGTTGCTATGGAGACGGGTGATGTGGACTATCTCAGCGCCGTCCAGTCGCTCTGGAACAGCATCGTCAATCGCAAGTATTACCTCACCGGCGGCGTGGGTAGCGGCGAAACCTCCGAGGGCTTTGGCAAAGATTACTCGCTGCCGAACAATGCCTATTGCGAGTCGTGCGCCGACTGCGGCGAACTCTTTTTCCAGACCAAGCTGCAAATGATCTCCCACGACGCCCTCTATGCAGATCTCGCGGAGGAGACGATTTACAACGCGATTCTCGGCAGTATTGACCTCGACGGAGAAAACTACACCTACACCAACCCGCTTGATTCCACCGGACACCGCTACAAGTGGCAGGTTTGTCCGTGCTGCGTGGGCAACATCCCGCGCACCCTCCTTAGTCTGCCGACGTGGACTTATACCAAAGGCAAATCCGAACTCTATGTAAATCTGTTTGTCGGCGGCACGGTCAACGTGGGCGATCTGGCCGGCACCACGGTGCAGTTGGTGCAAACCACCGACTTCCCTTGGAACGGCAAAGTGACGATTGTCGTCAATCCGACCGTCGCCGCCAAATTCGCGCTCAAAATTCGCGTGCCAAACCGTCAGACCAGCGACCTTTATACCAACACGCCGACGGTGGACGGACTTGTCTCACTCGCCGTCAATGGCAAACAGGTGAAACGGGTCATCATAGATGGATATGCCACGCTCAATCGCACTTGGAAAGCAGGGGACAAGGTTGAACTGGAAGTGCCGTTGAAAATCCAGCGCGTGACTGCGGACAACCACATCGTTGCCGATCGTGGCCGCGTGGCACTGCGTTATGGGCCGCTCATTTACAACTTCGAGAGCATGGATCAAAATTTGGACTCGATTCTTACCCTGGCTGCGCCGCTCTCAACTGAATGGCGCGGCGATTTGCTGGATGGCGTGATGGTCATCAAGGGGGAATTCACCGACGGCGAGCCACTGCTCGCCATTCCCAACTACGCTCGACTCAATCGTGGCGGACGGTCCATGGTTTGGATCAAGAGCCAATAAGCAAAACTCTTTGAGGAAAAACATACTCTCGCTGGCGGTGAATCCGCAAACGCGGAACTCGCATGGATTCGGCGGTTGGGCTGGCATCATAAAACCGGTTCAAGTGGCGCGCCATCTGGCGTTCGCGTTGGTGGCACTGTCGGCGATCTCAGCTTGCACGGTGGAGGCGGCGCCGCAGACATTGCAAAATTCTCAATTCAAATTGAAGGTCGAGGCTGGAGCCATTGTCAGCCTGCAATCCGCCCAACCCGGCGGCGCAGTGGATTTCGTGCCGCCCGGCGCGAGAATTGGCGACGTATGGCTGCGGTATCGGCAGGCCGGCGCGGACTGGCAGAGCGTTTACACCACCGGGCTGACTCCGCTGGCCGAGACTGAGTCCCAGACAGGCCCAGCCAGTTACGACGTCCGGTATCAAATCACCAATGCTTTGGCGGGGGCGCTGATGGTGGAAATTCATCTAGATCTGACGGAACCGGCGGTGGAGTGGACGTTGAGTCTGCGGAACACTTCGGCGCAGCCTGTGGAAATTGGGGATCTGTCCATTGCGCTCATGAACACATCATCCCGTCCGGGCGAGCCTGTTGTCCTCAAGCACAGCTTCATTTCCGGTCACGGCTCGCATATAATGTGGGAGCGCGCGGATGGTATTGGGCCTTATCTGACGTTGACGCCCACCGGCGATACACACTTCGAGTATTGGGAGGCGAAGGATGGATTTAGAGCCTTCATTTACTCGGCAGTCGTCGGGGTCGAGATTGCGGAACATGGCACCCATTGGCGGCTGCCGCATTCTTCCTTGACGCTCGCGCCGCAGGGGCAGATGGGTGACGTCCGCAGTTATGGTTTTAAATTTCGTTGGGCGGAGGATTATGCTGATGCCCGCAACATTTTCGTGGAGGAGGGTGGGGTGGACGTCGAGGTGGTTCCGGGCATGACTGTCCCCAATGATCTTTCCGCCCGAATCGCATTGCGCACCATGCAGAACATTCAAACGGTTGAAGCCGAGTTTCCCGAATTAACCCGGATTGAATCGCTCGGCACCAATGGTGCCTATCAACTGTATCAGGTGCGTTTTTCCAGACTGGGGGAAAACCGGCTAACCGTCCGCTACGGCAATCACCGGCGGATGTATCTCGAATTCTTCTGCACCGAACCATTGGAAACCCTGATCCAGAAGCGGGCGGCGTTCATCGCTCGTTGCCAATACTACGATCCCGCCAAGTGGTATGACGGGCTGATCTCCGAATGGAATATGGAAACGCAGACCTTGCTGGGTCCGGACAACTATGACCGGATCAAAGGTTGGCGGATTTATGAAGTCACTTGCGACGATCCCGGCTTGAGTAAACCGGCATTTATGGCCGCCAAGAACGCCGAGTTTCCGGTGCCAGCCGAGGTTGCGGCGCTGGACTATTATCTCCAGCATTTTGTCTGGGGCGGTTTACAACGGACGACTGCGGAAAGTCATGCATACGCGATCTACGGCATTCCTGACTGGAAACAAAACCGCGAGAGCCCTGACCCGGGTTTAAAGGGGCAGCAACATTTTTGGCGGGTTTATGATTATCCCCACCTCATCCTTGTATATGAAAGCATGTATCGGGTGGCGCGGAACCATCCCGAAATCAAAACGGCGTTGACCGCCTCGGAATATCTCCAGCGCGCTTACTGCACGGCGCTGGCCATGTTTACCATCCCCTTGGAAGTTAACAATTGGTCAGCCTATGATACCGGTTACTACAACGAACTGGTCATAGAGAACCTGATCGGCGATTTAGAAACGGCGGGCAAAGCTGCTGAAGCGGATCGTTTGCGAGGGCATTGGGAGCGGAAGGTCAAAAACTTCGTCAGCGGAAACGGCGATTTGTTCCGCTCGGAATATGCCTTTGACACCACAGGATTTGAATCCACCGAGGCACTGGCCGGTTACGCGCTGGTGCGCGCGGAGGCTTCGGGCACCAATCGCCTTAGCCTCACGCCCGAAGATGCCCGGCGATTTATGGAGCGACAAATGACGGCAAATATTGCCTGCCGGGGCTGGCTCGAACCAGCCTATTACTATCTGGGCAGCGATTATCGGGGCAGCGGCAATGCCTACATGCTGACATATATGTCGCAAATGGGTGGATGGGGAGTGCTCGACTATGCGCTGAATTTTGCCACCAACCCCGCCCCTTATCTACGGCTTGGTTACGCGTCTTACCTAAGTGCTTGGGCGTTGATGAATACGGGAACGGCGGAATCAAATTATGGTTTCTGGTATCCGGGTCGTGGCAACGACGGCGGTGCGGGCGGCGGCTTCGAACCCGCAGCTTACGGCACGACGTGGCTTGGACAGCCGCACCATCGCGGTTCTTGGTATTACGCATGCGAGATTGACCTTGGTTTCTGCGGCGCATTGCGCGCCGCCGCGACCATCCTCGCCGACGATCCAATCTTCGGGCGTTTCTGTTTCGGTGGCGACTGGAGCAAGTCGGCCAATCGGATTGAGGTTGTTCCCAAGGATGGCCTGCGACGGCGATTTCACGCCTTGCTCAAAACTGGCCGGCTCGACTTGATTTCGGAGGTGGATCGGTTTGCCGCCAACTGCCCCATAGTGCTGAACGAAAATATGTCTGAAATCAGCTTCTCGCTTGAAACCGAAAACCTGACCGAACATCTGGCAGAACTTCATATAGGCGGTCTTCCGCCTGGTGATTATACGGTTAATATGGGCGGTCGGTTTGCTTGGACCCCGTTCATTAGACCACTTGTGATGAGACAGTTTCCGGTGGTTTCAGTTTGTTGTTTTGCTGCCACTCAAGGTTCCGGTGGAAGGCGGGCGTAGCCCGACTGGAACCGGAACCTTGCTCACGCTGA
>CAISYZ010000195.1 GCA_903889895.1 uncultured Verrucomicrobia subdivision 3 bacterium
GAAAAACCTCGAACCCGTGCTTGTGACCCCGGCGCAAATTGCAGAGCGCTGGAGCTGGCACCCTGAATCAGTCCGTCGGAAACTCCGTGCCGGTTCAATTCCGTCATTGGTCATCGGACGTCGTCGCCTCGTGCGGTTGACCGATGTTGAGAAAATAGAGAAAGACGCAGAAGTTAAAAACAGCAATAATTGATATGAGTAAAAAGCCTAAAAATATGACGCCGGAATCACCGGACGCCAAGTCCGCGCGCCTCAACCAGGAGACGCTGGAGCGTGAGATTATTTTTGGTGTGGTAAAGTCGCGGAATTTTTATCTCAAGATTCGCGAAAGTGTTTGCCCGTGGGATGCTGAAAAAGGGTTTCACCGAAACGACTTTTCAGTGACTGGATACAACACCTTATTTGAGATTGTGGCTGCACACTACCACCGGTTCTCATTGCATGAAGGCATCTCCGAAGATATTCGGATCACGCATGAAGAATTAAGGAATGCGCTTGTCGATCAGGTGAATAAAAAAAAGATTGCGGACACAATTGGCGATGCCCTATTGGCTGAAATTGACGAGGAACGAGATTACACAGCGAACTTGAGCGACGAGTCATTGATGGCGTTGGCTGATGGGGCGGCGTTTTCCTCTTGGCTAAAGCGACGCATCTTTGAACAAACAGTTAATACAATCACCAGCCGAAAAACTCTTGGGGATTTAACGCTGGAAGGATTAGTTGATTTGACTAGGACAGCAGAAAAAGCCGTTCGAGGTCTTGACTTTGACATCATCACGCCCCCGCCCCGCTCATTCGAAGAGATTCTGCCGGGCAAATTCCCGATCGGTGCCCTGAACCCGGTGACGCGAGAGATTGCCGAACAGGCCGCAGATGTTCACTGCATCCCGGTGTCCGTCACGGCTCTGACGACGCTAGCGACAATCAGCGGTGCGATTGGCAAGTCTGTGCAAGTTGTGGACGCCGTGAACGGGCATGTGACACCCAGCAACTTGTATATCGTGATAGCGGCACCAAAATCGTTTGGCAAAGGGGCCGCGTCACAGTTGGCCAAGCCGATTCTTGATGCCAGCGAGCTATATTTAAATAAATTCCTGCGTGAAACTCAGCCAAGATTATTGGCCGAGATCGCAGAGATTGAATTAAAAACAGAATACGCAAAAAGACATTTAAGAAATGTCGTTGAGGCTGTCGAAAATCATGCTGAAAAGCCGGACGAAATTCGGACAGACTTGGGAAAACTACTATTACGGAAGAAGGACATTGAGAAACAGTTGAAAACTATTCCTACGCTATGGATTGGCTCGGCCACTGGAGCGGCTTTGTCGGACAACCTTGCTGCCAACAACGAAACCATTTTTTCGTATTCGGCCGAGGCTGGCGACATGATTCGTATCGCGATGGGGCGATACAACAAGGACAAGTCTGGGGACTTTGACTTGTTCCTGAGCGGATACACCGGGGAATTGACAGGTGAAAGTCGAGTGTCTCGAGGCACAAATCGAATGCGTCCTTGCATCAGTGCTCTATGGTTTTGCCAGCCGTTATTGCTAAACGAAATCCTGGCAAACGACGAGGCGACGGAGCGCGGCTTAACTGCTCGCATCCTCTCACACGTAGTTGAGCAAAAAGAAATCCCGATGGACGACGGTGTTGTTCGCGCCATCATGCCAAAAGCGAATCAAGCTTGGGGCGCTCTCATCCGGTCAATACTTGAAAAGCGTGAAGCCCTTCGTGAACCAGTTCAAGTTCACTGTTCGCTTGAAGCGCGCGAAGTTTTTCGCGCGTTTCACAACGAATCGGTCAAACTTCGCAACGGGCAGTTCAATAGTGTCGAGGGTGAACTGGGCCGGTGGCGGGAGAACGCGATCCGGGTCGCAGCCGGCCAGTGGGTGGCGGACTTTAACGCCGGACTTTGTTTCGTGGACAGTCCGCTAACTGAGAATCAAGCGGTGCGGGCTGTGAGTCTGGTGAAATGGATCAATCTTAGCATACTCGCAGTTTCCGACAAAAGCAGGGCGGCAAAGAAGCTGGAAGAGGTTCATCAGATGCTCGACCGGGTTCGCCGTATGGGCCCCGAAATATCATTGCGCGATTTAGATCGTCGTGCCGGTGTCAGCCGGGAAAAGATCCTCGGCCTCGCTGGCGAGTTTTCCGACCTCATGCGGGTGGTCAAACGGACGCCGCCGAATGGTGGTCGTCCCAGCGAAATGCTTCAGATCCTGAACTGAATGAGTCCGGGCAGGTGGTGAATGTCCACCTGCCCGGCGTTTCGCAGGTTTCGCAGATGGTGGTCAGGGTAAATGTGAAAACCAAAGGAGTAAGTGTAATAGTAAAAAAGTGATTTAGAAGATCATTGAAAATCACTATTTTCCCGGGTTATGGTTGTTTCTAAATAGCTTCTTTTCATTACTACAATCTGCGTTATCTGCGAAACTATTTTGGTTATACTGGTTGCGAATACGCCGGTATCTGCGAAACCTGCAAAACTATTTCTGTTATCCCGGTTACAGCCTTACAACCATCTGCGTTATCTGCGAAACTATTTTTGATTATCCCGGTTGCGATTTAGCTGGCGTCTGCGAAACCTGCGAAACTCCCACCCGGCCTGTCATCAGCTTCACCTTCTTCGTCACTGTGGCCAATCTGGCCTACACATCACACACGCTACTTATTGTATTTCCACGCGCGCGAGGCCATGCCGATTTGACGCCCAGCCATGAAATTCATTTTACTCACCGCCGGTCTTGCCTCCCTGACTATGTTCGCCCAGCCAATCTTGTCACCAGACATGCACCGGATGGCAGTATCACTTTCCGTCTGGCCGCAACCAACGCCAAGGATCTCCGGTTGCCCGGCGCGGGGGAATGCCAGCGCATCACAACGTCCTCATTGTCGCCCTTGGTCGTGACTCCAATGCGGTTCAGGATTCCGGCCACCGAGGATCAAGTATATGCGCCCGGAACGCCCCGGCTATCACAGCGCGGCGATTGACGACACTCCTGTCGTCCTGTATGGCACGCTACAAGGCCCTCGGCGACCA
>CAISYZ010000196.1 GCA_903889895.1 uncultured Verrucomicrobia subdivision 3 bacterium
CTTGCTTGGCGATGAAGTCCACCACGCTCTGGATTTCGTGGTCGGTGATCAGCGCGCCCTGCGCGCGGATCAGCTTCCCGGATCCGGGCGGGAGATAAAGCATGTCGCCCTTGCCCAGCCGTTTGTCCGCGCCCATCGCATCAAGAATCGTCCGCGAGTCCACGCGGCTCGCCACCTGGAAGGCGATGCGTGCGGGAATGTTCGCCTTGATGACGCCGGTGATGACATCAACAGACGGCCGCTGCGTGGCGACGATGCAATGGATGCCGGCGGCGCGCGCCATCTGGGTGATGCGCGCAATGGCCATTTCAACATCCGCTGGCGCGACGAGCATCAGGTCCGCCAGCTCGTCAATGATGACGACGATGTAGGAAAGTTTTTCGGGGATGACGATGTCCTCCTCGCGCGGCACGACGATTTCCTCGTCCACCTCGACGGCGAACCCGCCCGCGCCGGCCTCGACTTTTTCTTTTTTGACGGAGAGCGGCAGTTCCATTTCCTGTTCCGGCAACGGCTTGTTCTTCGGGCGCTCGTTGAAGGACTTCACATTGCGCACGCCGACGCGGGCAAAAATCTTGTAGCGCTTTTCCATCTCGTTCACCACCCAGCGCAGCGCGAGCAAAACTTTTTTGGGGTCGGTGACGACGGGCACGACGAGATGCGGCAGGGCGTTGTATTGCTGCAACTCGACGACCTTCGGGTCAATCATCACGAAGCGCAGTTGATCCGGCGAGAACCGGTAAAGCAGCGAGGCGATGATGGAATTGATACAGACGGATTTGCCGGAACCGGTGGAACCGGCGATAAGCATGTGCGGCATCTCCGCGAGGTCGGCCACGATAGGATGTCCGTAAACGTCCTTGCCGAGCGCGATGGGGATGCGCGCCTTGCTGTTGCGCCATTCGTCGGACTCGAACAAGTCGCGCATGATGACCTTGGTCTTGATGAGGTTCGGCACCTCGATGCCGACGGAAGATTTTCCCGGCACCGGCGCGAGAATGTGGATGCGTTCGGCCTTGAGCGCAGCGGCGAGGTTGTTGGAAAGATTTTGAATCTTCTCCAGCTTCACGCCGGGTGCCGGATGCAATTCGTAGCGCGTGATGGTCGGCCCTTTCGTGATGTCGCCGAGCGAAACCTCGATGTCGAACTGCGCGAGCGTCTGCTGCATCAGCCGCGCGTTGGCCATCAGTTCTTCCTTGGACTCGGTCGGCTTGACCGTCATGTCCGGGTGCTGGAGAAATTCCATCGGCGGCAACTGGTAGTTGCCAATCATCGGCACCGAGGCCACGGTCATCGGCTTGGGCTTCTTCGGCACGGGGCGCGGGCGCGGCGCGGGCACGGCTGCCGGCAATGTTGGCGCGGAACCGTCGGCGATGGTGATGATCGGTTCCACCACGGGCACGGCTGGTTTTTCCACGGGCTTCTCGGCAACCGGGGCTTCGACTTTTTCGGCCAGCGCGGGTTCGGGCTTGGGTTCTTCCGCTTTTTTCTCGGCGGGTTTCGCGTCGGATTTGCGGCCGAGGATTTCGTCCGTGGATGCGGGCCGGATTTCGCTGGCGGGAATAACCTCGCCGACTTCCATCGGCTCCTCGGCTGGTGAGATTTCCTTCGGCGCTTTCGGTGGCTGCGTCGTTTTGCTGATGCGCGGGGTTTTGTTCGCCTGCGGCACGCTCAAATCGCGCACGGTCGGTTCTGGCACCGGCAGACCGTCGGCGCCGAGGCCGCTGGCAGTTTTCTCCGGCTTGTCCACGCGGGATAATTCTTCTTCCAACTTGCGCTTCTGTTTTTGCAGTTCGTCCGCGCGCTTGTCCAAAATGATTTCCTCGGGAGATTGAAATTCATTTTCTTTGGCCGCCTTGTCCTTTTGCACCGCCGAGCGGATCCAGACTCCGAGCTGGAAATTCGTCAGGAACAGCAGCGCGATCAGGCCAAGCGCGGCATAGACGATCGTCGCGCCGAGGCGGCCGAGCAGGGCAAAGCCATAATCGTATTCCGACAGCCGACCGTAGGAAAGATAGCCGAGCCAGCCGCCGGCGAAATGCGCGTTGATGTGGATGCGCCAATCATTGATGAGGTCGGCATTGCCGGCAAGATGCAGCAGGCCGGTGAGCGAAAGAAAAAGCAGCGCCGTCCAGAGCACGCACCAGCGCACGCGTTCGCGCAAATAACCGAGGATGTTCAGCAGATACGCGGCGCCAAATGCCGCACAGAACCACGGCAGCAAATAAGCCGCGATGCCCAGCGGCACGAACGTGAACCACGCGAGATAAGCGCCGATGGTGCCAATCCAGTTGTGGACTTCGTGGTTGGCGGGAATGCGGACGGACTTGAGATCGTAGCGATCGAAGGAAAACTGCGCCACGAGCAGCAGCAGCGCCAGAGCGAGCAGCGCGACGCCGATGACGTCGTTGAAACCGTGGTTGGATTTGGAAGTTTCGTCCGACTTTCTTGCCATGGCAGCAACGTAGCAAGACCGCGGGACGGTTCAAAGTTGAAACTGTGGGGGCGACGACTGCCAGTCACCCACCGATTACGGCAAGACGTGCGGCGGCGTGACGGTGGTGCCAAGCGAGCAGGTAGGTTTGCCGCCCACGGTGCCATCTGAGTAATAGTCGCCACCAACCGGACACGCCGGAATGCTGCCGTTGCTGTTCAGCTTGATGTAAGGCGTGAGGTCACCGGGAAAATTGAGGGTGTCACCGGTGTTTTTATTGTGTTCGATGGCGAACTGGTTCTGGGCGTCGTCAATTTTGCGGAGGTTGTTGATGCAGGCATTGGCCTGGGAGGCGGCGCGCGCCTTCACAAAATTCGGCAGGGCGATGCCGGCCAGCAGGCCGATGATGGCCACCACAATCATGATTTCCACCAAGGTGAAACCGGCGGTCCGAATGGTTTGCAGTTTTTTCATACGACTTGTCTTTCTTTGACAGGGCAATGTGGCTCCATGATTGGCATCCGCATCGCACCGACATGATTTGTGAAAGCAAACCGCTTGCCAACAAAGAAAGGGCCCTGCGAAAGCAAAATTACGGCAGGACGTGCGCCGGCGTGACGGTGGTGCCAAGCGAGCAGGTGGGGCGCGCGCCGATGGTGCCATCTTGATAATAATCGCCGCCGACCGGACAGGGCGGGATGCTGCCGGCGCGGTTCAGCTTGATGTAGGGGGTGAGGTCGTTCGGGAAATTGAGCGTGTCGCCCGTGTTTTTGTGGTATTCGATGGCGAACTGATTGGCGGCATCGTCCAGCTTGCGGAGATTATTGATGCAACCATTGGCCTGTGAGGCGGCGCGGGCTTTGATGAAATTCGGCAGGGCGATGCCGGCGAGCAGACCGATGATGGCCACGACAATCATGATTTCCACCAGCGTGAAACCGGCGGAGCTGAATGAGGTAGCTTTTTTCATATTTATGGTTCCGATCCGGCTGAGTCCTGAGAATAAAATTCATTTAACGCCGGATGCGTCGAATTTGTTAAGCACTTGCTTTGCCAAATTATAAAGGTTGTAGGGTGGTGCCCTACAAGTCGAAAATAGCGGTTCCAAACTACAGGTTAGATAATTGTGTCCTGCTTTTAGTCATGTGTATGGTTGTCGCTGGCATAACTTGGGACACTTTGCTTTAGCATTTTCTTTCCCTCCGGAAAGTTGTTTCATTCCCGCATGGACGCCGCTCTGCCACCGCTCACCGCCAGCACGCTTTACCTCGTCGCCACGCCCATCGGCAATCTCGAGGACATCACGCTGCGCGCGTTGCGCGTTCTGCGCGAGTGCGATGTCGTCGCCGCCGAAGACACGCGCCACAGCGGACAACTGCTGAAACATTTCCAAATCTCCAAGCCGCTCCTGAGCTACTTCCAGTTCAACGAGGCGAAGCGCAGCGAGGAAATCATCGAGCGGCTCCGGCGCGGTGAGAAAATCGCGCTGGTCACGGACGCCGGCAGTCCCGGCATCAGCGATCCGGGCGAACGCGTGGTGAAGGCCGCCATCGCCGCCGGGTTTCGCGTCGAAGCCGTCGTCGGCGCGTGCGCGCTGGTCGGGGCGCTGACGGCGAGCGGTTTGCCGGCGGACGAATTTCACTTCGTCGGCTTTCTCCCGCACAAGTCCGGTCAGCGGCGCAATCGGCTGGAAGCCTTGCAGGCCGTTCCCGGCACGCTGGTATTTTACGAATCGCCGTATCGCATCGAAAAGTTGCTCGGCGAACTGAACGAAGTTTATCCCGACCGTGATGTGGTGCTGGCGCGCGAGCTGACGAAAAAGTTCGAGGAGTTTCTGCGCGGCAAACCGGCGGCGCTGCTGGCCATCGCCCAGAAGCGCAGCTTGAAGGGCGAGTTCGTGGTGCTCGTCGCGCCCGCTGGCGAAAATTCCGTAACCGTTCCGCCGGCAGCTGAGTCTGAACCGGCAACCAATCAAAACACCTGACGCCATGTATTCATCCCGTTCTCTCGACCGCCGTAGTTTTCTCAAGACCGCGCTCCTCGCCGGCGCGGCCCCGCTGATTTTGCGTTCGCCCCTGTGGGCGGCGGACAGCGCGCCGAGCAAGCAGTTCACGCTCGGCTTCATCGGCATCGGCAAGCAGGGCAACGGCCTGCTCGGCGCCTGCCTGCCGCGCAAGGACGTCCGCGTGCTGGCCGTGAGCGACGTGGACTCCACCCGCCGCAATCTTGCCAAGAAGCGCGTCGAGGCCGCCTACGGCCGGAACGCGAAAGCCGGCGAATACAAGGGCTGCGACGCCTACAGCGATTTCCGCGATCTGCTCGCGCGCAAAGATATTGACGCCGTGGTCATCGCCACGCCCGACCACTGGCATGCGCTCATCGCCATCGCGGCGGCGAACGCGGGCAAGGATATTTACTGCGAGAAGCCCATGGCGCACACCGTGCGCGAAGGCCGCGCGATGGTGAATGCCGTTCGCAAAAACAACCGCATCTTCCAGACCGGCTCCATGCAGCGGTCCATGGGCGAATTCCGCGCCGCGTGTGAATTGATCCGCAACGGCGTGCTCGGCACCGTGACCAAGGTGGACGCCGCCGTGGGCGGGCCGCCGGTTATGTGCGACTTGCCCGAAGAAAAAGCGGAGCCGGGCTTGGACTGGGATCTCTGGCTCGGCCCCGCGCCGACGCGGCCATACAACTCCATCTTGAGTCCGCGCGGCATGCCCGCCCATTATCCGGCGTGGCGCCACTACCGCGAATACGGCGGCGGCGGCGTGTGCGACTGGGGTGCGCATCATTTTGACATCGTGCAATGGGCGTTCGGCTTTGATGACAGCGGCCCCGTGGAATTCTTCCCGACCACCCAGCCGGACGGGCAATCCGGCGTCCACTGGCGTTACGCGAACGGCCTGGAAGTCACGCACCAGAAGGGCAACGGCATCACGTTCTACGGCGACCAGGGCAAGCTCTACGTCAACCGCGGCAAATTCCAGCTCTGGCTCGGCGATAAACTGAAGTCCGACATGATGGATGATTTCTCGCCGCTGCTGAAGGAGCTGCTGCCCGCCAACCCCGTGCGGCTTTACCGCAGCACCAACCAGATCGCCGACTGGATCAAGGCCATGACCTCGCGCAAACTGCCCGTGTGCGACGTGGAGACCGGCCAGCGTTCCGCCACCGTCTGCAACCTCGCCAACGCCGTTTACTTCAGCGGCCAGGGCTTGAAATGGAATCCGGCCAAGGAAGAATTCGCCGACGGCACCGGCAATCCCGCGTGGCTCACGCGCGAATACCGCGCGCCGTGGCAGCTCGCGTAATCAGGCCAGCTTCGGGAAAAATTCGTGCGCCGTGCGGCAGGTCGCCGCGCTTAATTCGTCGAGCGAACACAGTTTCACCTGCGCGACGGTCTCCGCGATTTCCTTCACGAACGCCGGCTCGCCGCGCTGGCCGCGATGCGGCACCGGCGCGAGATACGGGCAATCCGTCTCCAGCATGAACTGGCCCAGCGGCGTCGCGGCCACGGCGTCGCGGATGTTCTGGCCGTTCTTGAACGTCACGATGCCGGTGTAGCTCACCAGCCAGCCGAGGCCCAATATCTGTTGCAGCCGCTCCCCGCTTTCGCCGAAGCAGTGAAACACCCCGCGCGTGCGCGTCGCGAACGGCTGGATTTGCGCGAACAGATCATCGAACGAACTGCGCTGGTGGATGACGCAGTTCAAGCCCGTCTCCACCGCGACCTCCAACTGCTGCCGGAATATCTCCGCCTGTTTCTGTTTGTAAAGCTCGTCTGCCTCGTGGCGGCGACGCGCCGTCGCCTCGGGCTCCCCGGCGACGGGGGCGTCGCCGCCACGGCTCGGCAGCCGGTAATAATCCAGCCCGATTTCGCCGATGGCCACGGCCTTGGGATGGCGCGCGAGTTCGCGGAGTTCGGGGCGGATGTCGGCGGGCGCCTCGTGGGCGTTGCCGGGATGCCAGCCGACGGCGGCGTAAATCGGTGCGTGCTGTTCCGCCAGCGCGAGCGCGCGGCGGCTGCTGGCGAGGTCCGTGCCGATGGCGATGATCTTGGCGATGCCCGCCGCCTGCGCGCGGGCGAGCACCTCGGCGAAATCCTTTTCGTATTCGGGATAATCCAGGTGCGCGTGGGTGTCGTAGAATACCGGCATGACCCGGAAATGATGGGCAAACGGGGAAATGAAGTCCATGCCGGACTCAAGCGCCCGCCGCCACCGGCAAGCTTGGTCGGGCGACGCTGCCGTGCCGCCGGGGTCACGCCACCTCCAGCGGCTGAACCAACCGGTGCCGGCTCCCTCGCCCCGCGTAGCGGGGAGAGGGTCGGGGTGAGGGGTGGTCTTTGCGGACGGCCAGCATTGACCTCCTCACCCCGGCCCTCTCCTCCTTTGGGGGAGGCGAGGGAGAAGAACTTGCCAGGCCACGCGTTTGGGTTGCTGAAATAATTGGTCTGTGACCTAACTTAGTTCTCCTAGATGGGTGGTTGGTGGGTTTCGAGGTGGTGGTCGGTGAAAAGCAGGCCGACTCTGGATGATTTTTGGGCGACGCGGAACCACTCGCCGGCGACGAGCGATGATTGCTTGGCGACGCGGAGCGATTTTTTGGCGACGGGCAATGATTGCTTGGCGACGCGGAGTGATTTTTTGGCGACGGGCAATGACTGCTTGGCGACGCGGAGCGATTTTTTGGCGCCGAGCAATGACTGCTTGGCGACGCGGAATGACTCCTTGGCGCCAA
Organism: uncultured Verrucomicrobia subdivision 3 bacterium; assembly: GCA_903889895.1. Lineage (GTDB taxonomy): Bacteria > Verrucomicrobiota > Verrucomicrobiia > Limisphaerales > UBA11358 > UBA11358. Next base: position 7,178 of record CAISYZ010000196.1, read on the forward strand.
GCAATGATTCCTTGGCGACGCGGAATGACTCGGCGTCGACGCAGAACCATCCGGCGTCGACGCGGAGCCATCCGTGGGCGACGCGGAGTGACTCGGGGGCGGCGCGGAATGGTCCGGGGGCGGGGCCGGCAAGACGTATTACGTGCGGTTGTGCGGCGTGGGCAGGAACGGGGGAGGCAACGACATGGTTGCGTCACACAACGACATGGTTGCGTCACGCAACGGCATGGTTGCGTCAGCCAACGACATGGTTGTGTCACGCAACGGCATGGTTGTGTCACGCAACGGCGCTGCTGCGTCACCTATCGGCACTGACACCTCACGCATCGCCACTGTTGTGTCGCTTATCGGCACTGTTGCGTCACGCATCGGCACTGTTGTGTCACCTATCGCCACTGTTGTGTCACCTATCGCCACTGATACGTCACGCATCGCCACTGTTGCGTCACCTATCGGCACTGTTGCGTCACCCAACAGTGCCGTTGCGTGTATAAAAAAAGCCAATTAGGGGGTCAAAGGGGTGTTTTTGCCTAATAGCGGGACACTTCGGTGGGTTGGACGCCATAGGGGCGCCGACCGTAGCGCCGGCTTTCCAGCCGGCGGGTTTACCGGAATTTCCCGTCCGGTAGGGAAACCGGGGACTGGAAAGTCCCCGGCAACGGTAGGCTGGAAAGCCGGCCCCACGTGGGCCAACCGTTTGGGCGGCGGCGGATGCGCCGGGTTTGCTAAATGAGGTTGCCGAGCCATAACCAACCTGAATTTATGCTGGACATCGTTTTCCGGCGAGCCTAGGGTCGTTTTATGAAAAAGGATAGGCTACATAGGCCTTCTTCCATTATCTGTTAGGCGCATGAGAGCGATCATCACCATTTTATTTGTTTGCCTCTGCGCAACTGGGTGCAGCACATACCGAGACATCCAGATATGTCCGCAAGATTGCCGGCCAGTTGTGGATGTCCACGGGAATGGTTCAAGCGACCCGACATTTGCAGCTTGGGAAGCTTACGACCAGCGACTCAGAAAGCAGAAGATTTACTATTGGTTGACGGATTCCGAAGGCCGGCCAGTGACAGCATATCGTGAAAAAAGCGACATGAGCATTTATGACTGGCTTTTCGCTTCGTATTGGCCAATCACCCCCACAAAAGATCACCCAAAGCTGATTAGGGAGATGGTTACGCTAAAAGGCCACTCGACTGATGTTGTATTTCATTTGGATTATCCCGACGGCCATGAGGATTCGATTGCGCTTCGTGAGGCGACGCTGGAGAAGCGTAAGGATTATGAAATTCTTTATGTCAAATGATGCGCCTAACCAGATTAGATGAGAAGGCAGACCACTGACGCGATGGTGCGTTGGGGCTAAAGTCTGCCGATGAAAACTACCACTAATAAAAACCGTTCCACTCCGTCCGTCGTTTCCCCTTCGTCCGCTGCCGTCGGCAGCGGGTTCATCCTCGGCCTTGATCTCGGTGACGGGCCGGGTCAGGGTTTGGCGGCGGGCTTCGGTTCCAGCGCCTTGAGCTTGTCGTCAATGGCGTTCCGGCCGGGATAGTCCGGCGCTTCGGCCACGAGCGCGCGATAATTGGCCGCCGCCTCGTCGAGCCGGCCTGCCGCTGCCAGCTTTTCACCCAGCGTCAGGCGCAGGCGGATTCGCTGCTGCGGCGAGGGATTGAGTTTGAGCGCGTTCTGCCACGCGGCAATCGCCGAACTCGGCTTGCCGGAGGCTTCGAAAAGCGTGGCCAGCTTTTCCGTGAGCACCGCGCTGCGCGGCGTCAGCGGCACCTGGTCGGCCAGGAAATCGAGCAATTGCGGCGGGCGCAAGCCGTGCGCGAGGTCCAGGCAGATGAGCCGGTCGAATGACCATTCCAGCAGCGGGTTGTGGGTGCGCGTCAGCAGCCCGTGCAATTCCGGCGGCGATTTTTTGAACGGCTGATACAGCGGATCGCCGATGACCGCCGTCTGCCACGAGAGGGCGATTTGCGAGGCCCAGGCCGCCTCGCCGAAGGTGTAGCCGTTGCCGAGCGCCTGCAAACAGAAGGCGACGTTGGGTGTGAATTGCAGATACGGTTCATACACGCAGCCCATCGTGCAGGTCGCGCCCTGGGCGAGCAGCGGTCCGCACCAGTTGCGCGTGGCGCTGCGCACGGTGTCCGCGCTGTAGGAATGCAGGTGATACGCAAACGCGCCGGGCATGAACTCAACCTGCGGCAGCGTGAACGGCCCGCAGACCTCGCCCGCATACCAGCCGGCATAAATGCCGATGTGACTCAGCGGAAACGATGCGGGCAGCGTGGCTTCGTTGGTGTCCACCTCCACTTCAAACCCGAGCTGCCGCGCGACGCCCGCGCCCGCGAGCATCCATTCATCGCCGAGAAAATAACTGTTCGTGCGGACCAGTCCGCGCGCGTCGAAATAGGCGCGCCCCCACAGGCCGGTGGCTTCTGCCACCATCGCCTTGTCCACGAGCTGCGCGGCGATTTCCGGCGTCGGGCCGTCGAGGCGGGCGACCAGCAGGATGCCGTTGGTGCAGTTCATCGCGGCGCGGTTGGTGCAGAGGTAATACGGATTCGCGAGCGGCCCGGTCAGCGGGACGCGCATTTTGATGAGCGGCAGCCAGGCGAGTTCGGAATCCACCGAGGCTTCGTTGCGCCGGAAGGGTTCGCCGGTGAGCTTGGCCTCGAGTTCATCCAGCCGCGAAACGGGCTGGATTTTCAGCGGCACGCCGTAGCACAGGACGGCGTAGCGGATTTTGGATTGCACGACGCGGACGACGGTGTTCTCCGGCTGGCCGTTGGTGGCGGGCGTGGTGACCTCGGCAAATTTCCACAAGCCGGCGGCCGCCAGCCGGTCGGCGAGCGGCTTCTGCAAAAAATCCGTGAAGTCCGCGCGCGTCATGGCCTCGTTGGTCGTCAGGCCAAACCCGAAAATCCGGTCGGCCGGCACCTGGCGCGCGGTCGCGTAATGTTCCGCGACGGCCTTGGATGCCGGCAGCTGCGAATTATAGACGATGACCACTTCGTCGCCGCCGGCTTGCACCCACAGCGGGGCGAGCAGCAGCAGCCAGAGCGGCCAGATGGTTCGCAAAAAAAGCATGGGTTGATTCAACTGCCTCCGTGTCCTGCAAAAAATTTAACGGTCAAAAAGCGCCGCGTGCATGCCCGGCATTGCGCGCTGCTCCTTTTTGTCCCAATAGCGAAAGCCGGCGCTCCAATCCCAAATGCACCAGCCCAGCTGCAAATTTTCCGCCGTGCGCCGGAACGCGGAATAAAAATTCGCGCGCGACTGCGGATCGCCCTTGGTGAACGCGCCGAACTCGCCGATGTGCACCGGCCGGCCATAATATTCCGACCAGTCATGGACGTATTTTAGTTTGCCGGTGAACGCCACCGGGCCGCTCGGGTTTTTAGCCGCCGGCAGCGTATTGTATTTTTTGATCCAGTCCAGCACCCACGGTTTTGGCTTCAGGCTCAAGTCCGGCTCGAGCGGCGTGGCCGGCGGGCCGGGAAAGACAATGCCCGTCTGCAAAAAATCCGTGCCTGTCCAGGTCGCGCCCTGGTGCGTGAAATGAAACGGTTCGTAGCAATGCACCGAAACAATGACGTTGTCATCCGGCGGCAGCACGAGGTTCTTGAGTTCGGCGATGTCGCCCCAGCTGCCCGGTTCCACAAAAATTGTCCGGCCGGGATTGTTCTGGCGGATTTCCGCAATGGCGCGGGCGTAAATCGGATTCATCAAGGCGGTCGTGGCTTGGTCGTGCGGCTCGTTGTCCAGTTCAAACGCCAGCGTGCCGGGGAAATTTTTGTAATGGGCCGCGACCTGTCGCCAGATGGCGAGAAATTCCGCCGTGGCCCCGACAGGATCTTTGTCCAGTTCGCCGAAGTGATGGATGTTGATCATCACCGCGAGTTTATTGTTGAGCGCGTTGGTCACGACAAAATCCGCCTTGGCAAAAATTTCCGGCGCAAGCGCGAAGTCCGGTGCGCTGCCGGCGTAATGATGCCAGCCCACCGGCACGCGCACATGGTCAAACCCTTCGCGCTTCATCGCGGCAAATTCCTCGGCGGAGACCGTGACGCCCCAGCTTTGCTTCGGCGGCGCTTCGAGATAATTGCCAAGGTTCGCTCCATGCTGAAAGAGTTTGGCCGCGTGATAGGCCGGCGAGTCGTGGTCGGTGAGCGGTTGCATGGCCGGCGGATTCGCCGGTTTAAAAATCGTTTCCTCGGCGGATTGCCCCGAAAATCTGCCGCCCAAAAAAAAGCCCGCGATAATAATGGCAGAAATGATTTTCATGATTCAGCCGTCACCTTCAACCCGTCCCACGCGAGCGAAATGCCCGGCGGCAGTTCCGCCTGCGACTGGTCGTGGTCGTAATCGTGCGTCAGGTGCGTGAAGAACGTCTGTTGCGCGTTGATGCGCCGCGCCGCCGTGAGCGCTTCGTCGAGGCACATGTGCGTCGGGTGCGGCTTGTGGCGCAGCGCGTCCAGCACGGCGATTTCCACGCCGCGAATTTTTTCCAGGACGGCTTCGGGAATTTCTTTGCAGTCGCTCAAATACGCGAGCCGCTTGCGCCCGTCCTGCTCGAACAAAAATCCCGTCGTCGTCATGCTGCCGTGTGGCAGGTCGAATGGCGTGATTTGCAGGTCGCCGATTTCAAACGGGGCGGTGATGAGTTTTTCTTCGGGCATGAAATAGCCCTTCGGCCACGGGCCTTGGTGGAACGCGTAGATGAACACGCGGCGCAGATGCACCATCGTCGCCTCGCTCGCGTAGATGGGCAGCGTGCCGCCGCGCGCGTCGCAGAACCGGCGGCAGTCGTCCATGCCGAGGATGTGGTCGGCGTGCGCGTGGGTGACGAGCACGGCGTCGAGCCACTTGATTTTTTCGCGCAGACACTGGAGGCGGAATTCCGGCGGCGTGTCCACGACGAGCTGGGTTTTATCCGTCGCGACGTAAATGGCCGGGCGGGTGCGCCAGTTTTTGGGGTTGGCGAGAAATTCCGGCGGATAATCCAAGCCGATGAGCGGCACGCCTTGCGAGGTGCCGCTGCCGAGAAAGGTGAAGGAAAAAGCCATGGTCTAATTTCGCGGTGCGAAGTTAGCACACGGGGGGAATTTCCGGCGAATAAAAATTTACCCGCTAATTTTCAACGTGGCAGTGACGGGTTGTCACCCCGCTCTCACTCATTCCCGACAAACGGATAAGCGGAAATTAAAAAATCAGTGTCAGCGGCGGCGGTCGCGCCACTCGGTGGGGAGTTATATTTGGTGGTGCTCATGCTGGCGGCATAGGCTAATACAGAAGGACTGATCCAGCGCCGTGAGGTGGCATGGCCATCCGCCCAGCCAAAAGTGCTTGTGGTGCCATGGAAGGCGGCTGGCGAGTCTAGAATCGAGGTGCCGGACCAATTGTTTGCCGCTGTTCCGGCGACATTCATAACCCAAGTGCCCCAATTTTCACCACGCGGATCATTCTCTTCAACGAATACCATCTTACTGGTGGGGTGAATTAATTGCGTTCGTTTGGTCAAAATTTCGGACTGGATTGGATCCGCAGTCCAAGTCTGTCCATTTAAGCCGGTGACACCGGAATAACTACGGAAGGCAAATCCCCCTGAGGCTGGAAATGAAGTTCCGGCCGACAATTGAAATCGTGAATCTCCGGGACAATGCACCACATTCGGGTTTTTTAAATACTGCCCCAATGCACCTTGGCTGATACATTGTTGAGTTAGGAGCACGATGTAATCTTGAAGACCTAATGAACCTTGTGCCGGCACCACGGGTAGACTGTTGCCTATCCCGGTAGCGGTGGCATACTGCCAGCACCATGGATTTTGGGCGACTCCGTTAATGTTGAGCGCAGGGTTTCCCGTTCCCGTAAGAGCCACGTTGTTCATGTTGACCAAATAATCCCGATTGTCATCCGAATACATGATCCACGCCAAAACCAGTTGCTTTTGGTCGCTCACACAAACCGCCGTGGAAGCCTTCTGTTTCGACTTGGCCAGCGCCGGCAACAACATTGCCGCGAGAATCGCAATGATGGCAATCACCACCAGCAATTCAATCAAGGTGAAGCCCACTTTTGAGAATTGTGAACGTCTAAGAAGTGCGGATTTTATCATGGAATTAATAGTAAATTTGCAAGTTTTTGGAAAATGTTCAATCCCGAGAACTCGGGGTATAAAATCGAACATCCGGCATAGTTCTTGTATGGCTCACAATCCGGAAGTTGCCGACTAAGAATTGGCGACTGGCTTTTTTCACAAAACAATATAGTAGCTAAAGACAACTACGAATGTAACTACCCGTATGGGTAGCTTGGCTTCAGGGTGCAGGGGTAACACCACGAATGACCGTTTCTGGGTTGCGACGAAATTATGGCAATTTCATTTTAAGTGCAATGGATTTTTCAATGCTTTCGCCGGGATGTGCTTTTTCTGTTTGCCCAAGCCGCCGCAATCCGCAAAGTTGTGCCGACTTTGACCGATGTTGACGACGCTGCGCATTAAAAACCTCGCCCTCGTGAGCGACCTCACGCTGGAACTCCAGCCGGGTTACAACGTCATCACCGGCGAGACCGGTGCGGGCAAGTCCATCATCCTTGGCGCTCTCAACCTCGTCCTCGGCGAACGCGCCGACCGCACGCTTATCCGCAGCGGTGAGGAGAGTTGTTCGGTCGAAGCCGTGTTCGACACCAAAAAACTCCGTGTGCCGCTGAAAATTTTTCTGGAAGAGAACGGCCTCGAACTGTGTGAAGACCATCAACTCGTGCTCAAGCGCACCTTTACCGCTGCCGGCACGAACCGACAGTTCATCAACGGCTCGCCCACGGCGCTCGCCACACTCGCCGCGCTCGGCGAATGGCTCGTGGACATGCACGGCCCGCACGACCACCAGTCGCTGTTGCACGCGGGCAAGCAGCTTTTGATTCTCGATGCTTTCGGCGATTTGGAAAAAACGCGGGAAGAATTTGGCGAACTCGTTCGCCGCCGCACGGTGCTGGAGGCGGAGAAATCCGGGCTCGTCGTGGATGAGAAAACCTACGCGCAGCAACTGGATCTGCTGCGCTTCCAGGTTCAGGAAATTTCCACCGCGCGCTTGCAGGCCGGTGAAGATGAAGCGGTCGAGGCCGAATTCAATCGCGCCAGCAACGCCGCCAAGCTGCTTCAGTTGAGCCAGGCCGCGCTCGATGTTTTAAGCGAGAGCGACAGTTCACTGCTCACGCAATCCGGCGCGGTCGGCCGCGTGCTGGCGGAACTTCAGCGCGTGGACGATGCCGGCGCGAAAAATCTGGTCGAACTGCACGCGCAGGCCGCCGAGACGTTGCGCGAACTGCAATCCGCCGTTTCGCATTACGCGGACAAAGTGGATGTTGATCCCGCTCGACTGGCGGAATTGGAAGAGCGCCTGAATCTGCTCCACACACTCAAGCGCAAATACGGCGCGGACATCGCCGAAGTCATTGCTTTCGGTGACGATGCTAAACAAAAATTGTCTTCACTCGAATCGCGTGACGCTGAACTGTCCAGGCTGAATGCGGCGTTGGAAAAACTGGACGGGGAAATTCTCGCCGCCGGCAAAAAACTTTCCGCCGCACGCAAAAAAGTGATTCCGCAGCTGGCCAAAGCCGTGAGCAAACAGCTTGAAGATTTGGGCTTCAAGCAAAGTAAATTTGACGTGGCGATTTCCCCCGCAGCGCAACCATCGGCCTCCGGTTTGGACGAAATCGAATTTCAGTTCGCGCCGAATCCGGGCGAGCCAGCCAAACCGCTGCGTGCGATCGCGTCGTCCGGCGAAATGGCGCGCGTGATGTTGGCGTTGAAAACGGTGCTCGCGGCGGAAGATGAAATTCCCGTTTTGGTTTTTGATGAGGTGGACGCGAATGTCGGCGGCGAAACGGCGAATGTGGTTGGCGAAAAAATGCAGCAGATTGCCGCAAAGCGACAGGTGTTTTGCATCACGCATCTGCCGCAGGTCGCGGCGGCGGCAGACGCGCATTATGTCGTCAGCAAGCAGGTGAAAGGCGGCCGGACAATTTCCGAAATCACGTTGCTCGACAAAAAATCGCGCGTTACAGAACTCGCGCGGATGCTTGGCGGCCAGACGGATGCTGCTCGCAAACATGCGGAGGCGCTTTTGAAATGATTTTTCGCTTTTCCAAGCTGCCGGTTGTTGCGACTTTGGTGCCGGCCAATACTTTTTATGATTAAGCTTTCATTTCCGTTCACCGAAGAAAAAATCCGCGCGCTGAAAGTCGGCGACGAGGTGCTGATTTCCGGCACGGTATTCACCGGTCGTGACGCGGTGCATAAGTATTTGCATGAAGGCGGCGCGCTGCCGGATGGTGTGAGTTTCAAGGACGGCATCATTTACCACTGCGGCCCGGTGATGATGAAACAGCCGGACGGCAGCTTCACCTGCACCGCCGCCGGCCCGACGACGTCCATCCGTGAGGAGCCGTATCAATGGCAGGTCATCCGCGATTTCGGTTTGCGCGGCGTTATTGGCAAAGGCGGCATGGGGCCGAAGACGCAAGCGGCGTGCAAAGAATACGGCTGCGTGTATCTGCACGCCATCGGCGGCGCAGCGCAGGTGCTGGCCGAGTGCATCAAGAAGGTGAACAACGTGTATTTCCTTGAAAAATTCGGTTCGCCGGAAGCCATCTGGGAACTCGCGGTGGTGGATTTTCCGGCGGTGGTGACGATTGACGCGCACGGCAATTCGTTGCACGAGGAAGTTTTTGCCAAGAGCCAGGCGGCGCTGGCGGCGCGGCTCTAAAATTTGAAATTCCACTCGCGCGTGGCGTATTTCTCCCGCGCAAGTTTTTCAATTTCCGCGAACGGCGGGTTTTGAAACGGCTCGGTCGCATTCCAGACTTCCGCCAGTGCAGATTTCACTATTTCGGCGGGCAAATTCAGATTTGTGACAAACTCTTCGTGCGAACGGCGGGCGCGATAATCGGGCTCGAGCGACGGCATCAGCAGCAAATCACCGATGCAATTCAAATCACAATTTAGTAGCAGTGTGCCGTGGAAGAGTAAAAATTTTTTCCGGCGCCGCTGTGCGTTGCCGGCGATTTTTTCCGATCCGAGGCAAAGGTCGGTGTGGCCGCGAATGGAAATTGCGGATTGCGGATTACGGACTGTGGATTGGAGAAAAACATTTTCAATCGCGTCGCGATTTTTTTTCATGATGAACTGGTTCGCGGCGGTGATGTTTCGCGTCGGTCCGGTTTCGGAGATGCTCAAAATCAAACTATAATTCAATCCGCCGGGCATTTGCACGATGGTGCCGCCGCCGGAGCAGCGGCGAAAAATCGGCACAGAGCCTTTTTCGCATGCGGCGACGTTCACTTCCGTTGCCACCTTGTTCGCGTAGCCGACGACAACGAAGGTTTCGCGCGGCTCCCAAAAAATCAATGTTTCACCGCCGAGGCCGGCTTCGCAACCGTCCAAAATCACCTCATCCGCCGCGAGTTGTTCGGCGGGCGTGAGCGGTGGCAGGTCGAGGCGCAACATTTTTGGCGTTTTGATTTCGCTGGCGATACGGAGACAAATTTCGTTTAATATGCGAGCTTCGTTTCCGTTTCGCGAAACGAGTTTATCCAAGTGAAAGCATCCAAAAAAGATAATTACGGTTCCGGTGGTGAAAAGGTTTCCGCCACGCTCAAATCGGTTTTTGAACTCGCGCTCGAAAGCCAGGGCACCGAGCGCACGGCGCAAATGCTCGAACAGCTCGCACAGGAGTTGCGCGCCGCGCCGCGTCCGGCCGGCGGCGTGACGACGGTTTATGCCAACACCATTCCGGTGGAGGAACAGCCGGAATATCCCGGCGACCGCAACATCGAGCGCCGCATCAAGAGCATCATGCGCTGGAACGCAATGGCGATGGTGGTGAAGGCGAATTCCACGACGAATGTCGGCGGGCACATCGCGTCGTTCGCGTCGTCGGCGACGCTTTACGAGGTGGCGCAGAACCATTTTTTTCGTGGAGCCGCGGAAAATTTTCCCGGTGACCTGGTTTATTTTCAAGGCCACGCCGCGCCGGGCATGTATGCGCGGGCTTACATGGAAGGCCGGCTAGACGAAAAAGATTTGCAGAATTTCCGGCAGGAACTCGCGGAAGGCGGAGGACTGTCGTCTTATCCGCATCCTTATTTGATGCCGGAGTTCTGGCAGTTTCCGACAGTCTCGATGGGCCTCGGGCCGATTATGTCGCTGTATCAGGCGCGGTTCAACCGCTACCTGCAGGCGCGCGGCTTGGTGACCTGGAAATCGGAACCGAAAGTTTGGGCGTTTCTGGGCGACGGCGAATCGGACGAGCCGGAATCGCTCGGTGCCATCACGCTCGCGGCGCGCGAAAATCTCGACAATATTATCTGGGTCATCAATTGTAACTTGCAGCGCCTCGATGGTCCGGTGCGCGGCAACGGCAAAATCATCCAGGAACTCGAAGGCTTGTTCACCGGCGCGGGTTGGAATGTCATCAAGGTGATTTGGGGCAGCGACTGGGATGATTTGCTGCGCCGCGACAAATCCGGTTTGCTGCTCAAGCGCATGGAGGAATGCGTGGACGGCGACTATCAGAAATATGTTGTCGAACCGGGCAGCTACACGCGGAAACATTTCTTTGGAAAATATCCAGAGTTGCTAGAACTCGTGACGCATTTGAGCGACGAGCAGATTTCCAAGCTGTTGCGCGGCGGCCACGACGTGCGCAAAATGTATTCGGCTTATCAGGCGGCGATGAATTGCAAAGGTCGGCCGACTGTGATTCTCGCGAAAACTGTCAAGGGCTACGGCCTCGGCGAGGCGGGCGAAGGCAAAAATATTTCGCACCAGCAGAAAAAGATGAACGAAAAGGAACTCCGCGAGTTCCGCCGCCGCTTTGACATTCCCATCAGCGACGATGTCATCGCGGATACACCGTTTTTCCGCCCGGCGCCAGACAGCGAGGAGACAAAATACCTGCTCGCGCGCCGCAAAGCACTTGGTGGTTTTGTGCCAGCGCGCATCGTCAAGCCGTCAACCCTCGACGTGCCGAAGCTGGATTACTTTGGTGAATTCCTCAAAGGCTCGCCCAAGGAAATGTCCAGCACGAAGGCCTTTGTCTTGCTGCTCACCGCTTTGCTGCGGCACAAGAGCATCGGCAAGAACATCGTGCCAATCATTCCCGATGAGGCGCGCACGTTCGGCATGGACGGCTTGTTCAAAGACTACGGCATTTATTCCCCGAAAGGTCAGCTTTATGAGCCGGTGGACAAAAAGTCTCTGCTTTACTATCGCGAAATGAAGGATGGTCAGATTTTGGAAGAAGGCATCAGCGAAGCCGGCGCGATGTCATCATTCATCGCCGCCGGCACGAGCTACGCCTCGCATGGCGTGCCAATGATTCCGTTCTACACATATTATTCGATGTTTGGTCCCCAACGTGTCGGCGACCAGTTCTGGCTCGCGGGCGACATCCGGGCGAAAGGCTTTTTGCTCGGCGCTACTTCCGGTCGCACGTCCTTGAACGGCGAAGGCCTGCAGCATCAAGATGGTCACAGCTTGCTTCATGCAAGCACAATTCCGACCTGTTTGCCTTACGACCCGGCGTTCGGATTTGAAATTTCAGTCATCATCGCTGATGGCATGAGGCGGATGTTTGTGGAGAACGAGGACATTTTTTATTATCTCGCGCTCTACAATGAAGAACACGTCATGCCTGCGATGCCCGCTGGCGTTGAGGACGGCATCGTGAAAGGCCTTTATAAATTCAAGGCAGGTTACGACGGCGCGAAAATTAAGGCGCACATATTCGGCAGCGGCAGCATCATGCAATCCGCCCTGAAGGCACAGATGATTCTCGCGGAAAAATACGGCGTGAGTGCCGACGTGTGGAGTGCGACAAGCTATAAGCTTCTGCGTAGCGATGCAATTCGCTGCCAGCGCTGGAATATTTTGCATCCGACCGAACCGCCGAAAAAATCCTTCCTCGAGACGTTGCTTGTGAAAGAGCAGGGGCCGTTTGTCGCCGTGTCAGACAATGTCCGCACGGTGCCGGATCAAATTGCGCCGTGGGTTCCCGGAGGATTGTTCACGCTTGGCACCGATGGTTTTGGCCGTAGCGACACGCGCGGACGGTTGCGCCGTTTCTTCGGCGTGGATGTGGAGAGCACAATCATCGGCACACTCTACGCGCTGGCGGAGAAAAAGCTGATTGATCGCAAGGTTGTCGCGCAAGCCATTAAAGACTTCGGCGTGGATCCGGAGATGGTGCAACCGCAAATTGTGTGAGTTAGAATTGCGGCTTGTCAGCGGGAAAAAATATGGTTTAATTCCGCTCCCGCTGGTTGGCAGGATAGCTCAGTTGGTAGAGCAGAGGACTGAAAATCCTTGTGTCGCCGGTTCAATTCCGGCTCCTGCCACCACTTCTTGTTTTTCAAATATCACGTCATCCTTGTCGTGATTTTTTTGACTTACCAAAAAATGCCAACCATTGCGCAAAAGATGGTTAGTCAAACAATGAAGCTTCAGCGAATCTCTCCTCGTAACCGGTGCCACCGCACCGACAACCAAAATCAACCGGAGAATAATACGATGAAAAAAATGATTCTACTCGCAGCGATGTTCGGTCTGGCCGCCGCGCTTACCGCGAAGGGTGCCGAGGCCAAGGATAACTGGGAAACGCTTTGCCAAAAATGCCACGGGGCGGAAGGCAAGGGCGACACCAAGATGGGCACGAAGCTGGGCGCGAAAGATTTCAGCGATGCCAAGGTTCAGGCTGACATCAAGGATGATGATGCAATCAAGGCCATTAAAGAGGGCTTGAAGTCTGACGATGGCAAGACGCTGATGAAGCCGTTCGTGACCGGGGCGGATTCGCCGTTGTCCGATGACGAAGTGAAGGCGCTGCTGGCCTACGTTCGCGGTTTGAAGAAGTAATTTGGTTATGGTTCTGGCTGCCGGACGTTTTTTGGGTTTCGTCCGGCAGCCAGTTTTTATTGCGGCAAATACCCATGAAGGTTTTCCTCTCGCATGAACTCTGAATTTAAAAGTCCCAAATCACCGTCCTATTTCCGCAACTGGATTAGTTTTGTGGGCATGGTGGTGGCTGTCGGCGCGCTGTTTTCCTTTTTGCTGCTGTTTGTTTTGGATGCGCTGGCCAAGTTCGCTAATCCCTACGTCAGCATTCTGACCTACATGGTGGTGCCGGGATTTTTGATTGGCGGCATTGCGCTGTCGTTTTTGGGCGCGTGGCTTGAGCGTCGCCGCCGTTTGCAGGGCAGCGGGCCGGCTTCGCTGAAAATTGATTTGAACAATCCGCGCGACCGGCGCGTGCTGCTCACGTTCGTCACGGGCAGCGTGGTGTTTCTGCTGCTCTCGGCCGTCGGTTCCTACAACGCGTTTAATTTCACCGAGTCGGTGACGTTCTGCGGCGAGACCTGCCACAAGGTCATGAAGCCGGAAAAAACCACGCACGATCTCGGCCCGCACGCGCGCGTGGCCTGCGTGGAATGTCATGTCGGCAAGGGCGTGTCGTGGTTCGTGAAGTCGAAAATTTCCGGCTCGTATCAACTCTACGCCGTGGCGTTCAACAAATATCCCAAGCCCATCGGCACGCCGATTCATAATTTGCGCCCCGCGCGCGATACCTGCGAGGAATGCCACTGGCCGCAGTCATTCGTCGGCAACCTTGACCGGACGTTTAATTATTTCCAGAGCGACGAGTCCAATTCGCCTTACTCCATTCGCCTGCTCTTGAAAATCGGCGGCAGCGATCCGCGTCAGGGACCGGTCGGCGGCATTCACTGGCACAATCTGCCCGGCAACAAGGTGGAATACATCGCCACCGACAACGAGCGGCTGAAAATTCCGTGGGTGCGTGTGACTGATGCGTCGGGCAAGGTCACCATTTTCAAGACGAAAAATTTCACCAACGACGTGACCAAGATGGAAACGCGCACGATGGATTGCATGGACTGCCACAACCGTCCGTCGCACCGCTATCTTTCACCGGAGAAAGCGGTCAACCAGCAGATGGCGCTCGGCAAGATTGATCCGGCGATTCCTTGGATCAAGACCAACGCCGTGTATGTTTTGACCCGACCTTACCAGACTGAAGACGAGGCGAAGAATAGTATCGCGACCACGCTTGCCGCCAAATATCCCAATGATCCCCGCATTCAAACTGCGACCGCGACCATCCAGGAGATTTATGCCGATTATTTCTTTCCCGAAATGAAAGCGAGCTGGGCGAGCTATCCGGACAATGTCGGCCACATGATTTGGCCCGGCTGTTTCCGCTGTCATGACGGGCAGCACAAGACCGAAGATCGCAAGACGACCATCAAAGCAAATGATTGTAATACCTGCCACACCATTCTCGCGCAAGGTTCGGGGGAAGAACTCAACAAGCTTTCGCCTGCCGGGCAGAAGTTCATCCATCCCGGCGGTGACTTGGATCCAAATCCCGTCTGCACCGACTGTCATAATGGCGGCCCTTAGTTTTTATCCCGCAATTCCTCGAAAAAGAAAAACAGTCCGGACACTACTCCGGGCTGTTTTCACAACAATACTTAAATTTTTCGCTGAACACGGCGTTCAACTGGAAGTAGTGTGGCAGGTTTTCGGGTTTCCGCCTGTCACCAGTTGTGGTTATAACGGGCAAAAAAAGCCAAGCATTCTACAATGCACGGCAAGTAGGCCGGCGCGATTGGTGAGAAGTTAAAGGCATGAAACGCGGATTTATATTTAAGTATTTGCTATTTGCTTGCGTGCTCCTGGCGACCCCGCTCTTCGCGGCGGAGAAGCTTAAGAACGCCGACTGCCTGGACTGCCACACCGACCCGTCGAATAAGCGCATGGTCAACGGTCACGCCGAGCCGATGGCGCTATTTCCGACGAACGGCTTCGCCCGATCCGTGCACAGCGAACTCGACTGCACCGACTGTCACGATGGCATCAAGGAATTGCAGCACGACAAGAACGTGCCGCCGCCGAACTGCACCGGATGCCATGAAAAGGAAGGCAAGGAATACGCCACAAGCATCCACGGCATGAGCCACAACATGGGCGCGTCCGGCGCGGCACAATGCTGGGATTGCCACGGCAACCACGAAATCGTGCCGGTAAAACACACCGATTCGCCGGTTTATAAAATGAACTTGCCGGCGACGTGCGCCAAGTGCCACAGCAACACGAATCTCACCAAGGAATATCAGATTGAATTTCCCGAGGCGGCGAACCAATACATGGACAGCATTCACGGCACCGCGCTGTTGAAGATGGGCTTGATTGTCGCGCCGTCGTGCAATGACTGCCATGGCGCGCACGGCATTAAGCGTAATGTGGATCGCGATTCGCCCATCAACCACGCCAACGTGGCGAAGACCTGCGGCAAGTGCCATGTCGGCATCGAGGAGACTTATAGCAAAAGCATCCATGGTCAATTGCTGGCCAAAGGCGACCCGCGCGGGCCGGTCTGCATTGACTGCCACAGTGCGCATCAGATTTCCAATCCAACGGGAAATAATTTCAAGGCGCTTAGCGACGAGCGTTGCGGGAAGTGCCATGCCGACCGGCTGGAACATTACCGCGAAACCTACCACGGCAAGGCGATGATGCTTGGCAAGGCCAACTCCGCGCCGGAAGTCGCCGCGTGCTACGACTGCCACGGTTTTCACGACGTGCTGCCGACGGCCAATCCCGCGTCGCATCTTTCGACCAACAACATTTTGGTGACCTGTCAAAAATGTCATCCGGGCGCGACGGCCAAATTCACGGAATACCGTCCGCACGCGAACCCGCTGGACAAGGCGAACTATCCCATACTCCACGTCGTGTTCCTCGCCATGACCGGTCTGCTGATTGGCACGTTTGGCTTCTTCGGCGTGCATACGCTGGCGTGGCTGGTGCGCGCGGTGTGGCTGTATCTGCACGACTCCAAGACTTTTCGGGAGGCAAAGATCAAGACGCAGGAGGGTGACGAATGGTTTACGCGGTTCCAGCCGTTCGAGCGGTTGCTGCATTTCTTGGTCGTCACGAGTTTCCTCACACTAGTCGTGACGGGTATGCCGCTGAAATTTTATTACACTGACTGGGCGAAATTTATTTTCAGCCTCATCGGCGGACCGGAAACAGCGCGGATGCTGCACCGCTTTGGCGCCATCATCACATTCCTTTATTTCACACTGCATTTGAGCTCGCTCGTCGGCCGGTCGTGGAAAGGTCGCGGTAATTTGCGCAATCCGGAAACCGGAAAAATTGAAATCAAGCGCATCTTCTCCGTCGCGTTCGGGCCTGACTCGATGGTGCCGACGTTGGACGATTTGAAGGATCTCATTGACCACAACAAATGGTTTTTCGGCAAAGGCCCGAAGCCGCAGTTCGACCGCTGGACGTATTGGGAGAAGTTCGACTATTTCGCCGTGTTCTGGGGTGTGGCCATCATCGGTCTCTCCGGACTGGTGATGTGGTTCCCGGAATTTTTCACACGCTTTCTGCCCGGCTGGGCCATCAACATCGCGCTCATCCTGCATTCGGACGAGGCGTTGCTGGCGGCAGGATTCATCTTTAGCATCCACTTTTTCAATACGCATTTCCGCATTGAGAAATTCCCGATGGACACCGTCATCTTCTCCGGTCGCGTTTCCAAGGCCGAGATGTTGCACGAACGCCGCCGCTGGTATGACCGGCTCATCAAGACCGGCAAGTTAGATGACTACCGCGTGCGTGATGAATGGTTCCGCTGGAAGAACATTGCCAAGACCTTTGGCTACCTCTTCTTCGGTCTCGGCCTGGTGCTGCTCGTGCTTATAATCTACGCCATGGTGTCGCGGCTGGCGCATTAGCGCCGCAGTTAAAGCGTTAGTAAATATCAAAAAACAGGCGCAGCCATTGGCTGCGCCCGTTTAATTATTGGTGCAGAAAATTCCGAATTTCTATTTTCAACTTTTTGGTGGGAGTGTAACGTTTGGCCATTCACCAATAGAACGAGACGCGAATCAGGCGGGTTGTCGGTTGCGGCAAACATAATCTTGTTTATGGATCATTCAGGCGCAGCAGTATTGCCAAAGGGCATGGCCGGGGAAATTCTCGCCGCCGCCGCCGCTGGCGTGCTGGTGTATGCCGAGACCGGCGCGTGCGTGTTCGCCAATCCCAAGGCCGCGGAAATCGTGGGCACAACCGTGGCGAACGTCCTGCGGCAGAATTTCCGGGAGCTGGCTTCCTGGCGGCAGAGCGGGCTGCTGGCACTCGCGGACAAGACGCTGGCCACCGGCGAGCCGCAAGCCGGCGAGTTTCATGTCACCAGCACCTTTGGCAAAGATCTGTGGATGAACGGTAAATTCAGCGTGTTTGCCCGCGACGGTCAGCGCTTTCTATTACTCATCACGGGCGACTACACGCAACGCAAGCAGGCGGAACTGGCGGTCGCCGGCGCGAAGAATTTTCTCCATGAAATCATTGATGCCGTTGCCGATCCAATCTTTGTGAAGGATCGGGAGCATCGCATCGTGCTGGCGAACGATGCCTGCTGCGCCTTTCTTCGTTGCCGCCGCGAGGAGCTCATCGGGAAAACGGTGCGGGACATGTTTCCCCCGGCGGAGGCGGAACCGCTTTGGGCGGATGAGGAACAAGTTTTCCAGTCCGGCCAGCCGGTGGTTCGTGAGCAGACCCTGAGCATTGCGCCCGGAGTCAGGCATCAGGTGATGGCGACAAAATCCCTTTACCGTAACGAACATGGGCGGCAATTTTTGGTGGGCGTGGTGCGCGACCTCACCGGGGCAGCGGCCATGGCGGCGGCGCTGCGGGAATCGGAAGGCTTGTATCATTCGCTGGTGCGCGAACTGCCGTGTGCGATTTTCCGAAAAGATTTGGCTGGACGGTATGTTTATGTGAACGCCCGGTTTTGCGAGGTGATGGGCATGACGGAGCCGGAGTTGCTCGGCCACACGCCGGCGGAACTCGCCAGCCGGCTGCCGGGGCATTGGCACGTCTTTAATCGCGATGGTTCGGTGCAACAAGGCAGCCAGCTCGGCCAGATGGGGGCCAGAAACCACGAGTGGATTGTGCAGACCGGCCAGAGCATTTTCATGGAGGAACAGTTGACTGCGCGCAACGGTGCGGTGAAGCATCTGCAGGTGCTCAAATTTCCGGTGCGGGACAAGGCCGGCAACATCATCGGCTCGCAGGGCATCCAGTTCGATGTCACGCCGCGCGTGGAGGCGGAGCAGGCGTTGCGGGCCAGCGAAAGCCGGTTCCGGTCGCTGTTCCAGAACCTCCCGCTAGGGCTCGCACACTGCGAGGTGATTTTGCAGGACGGCCAGGCGCAGGACTGGATTTACCTCGACGTGAACGACGCGTTTCACCGCATCATCGGGCGGGAAAATTTCACTGGCCGGAGAGTCTCGGAAACGATTCCCAACCTGCGCGAATTAAATCCGGAGGTCTTCGAATATTATGGGCGGGTTGCCCGCACCGGCCAGCCGGTGAGCTATGAATATTTTGCCAAGGCTTTCAACAAATGGCTGGCTGTCTCCGTGTTCAGCCTGCGGCCGCGCCACATCGTGGTGGTGTTCGAGGAGATCACCGCGCGCCGTGAATCGGAG
This sequence comes from uncultured Verrucomicrobia subdivision 3 bacterium, assembly GCA_903889895.1. Classification (GTDB taxonomy): domain Bacteria; phylum Verrucomicrobiota; class Verrucomicrobiia; order Limisphaerales; family UBA11358; genus UBA11358. Next base: position 25,775 of record CAISYZ010000196.1, read on the forward strand.
GCGGAGCTGCGCAAGCTTTTCCGGGCGGTCGAGCAAAGCCCCGTGTCCATTGTCATCACCGACCAGCACGGCCGCATCGAGTATGTGAACCCCAAATTCACGCAAGTGACCGGTTTTTCGCCGGCGGAAGCCGTGGGCAAAAGCCCGCGCCTGCTGAAGCCGAAGTCTGCGGTCCTCGACCAGTCCGAGGTTTACAAAAATCTCTGGGCCACAATTCTGGCGGGCCAGGAATGGCATGGCGAATTGCAAAACCAGCGGAAGAACGGCGAGCTGTTCTGGGAATCCGCCTCCATTTCACCCATCACCGACAGCGCGGGGAACATCACGCATTTCCTCGCGGTGAAGGAGGACATCACCCGGCAGAAAAAACTGGAGGAGGAATTCCGCCAGATGCAGAAGATGGAGGCGTTCGGCAACCTCGCGGCCGGCGTCGCGCACGATTTCAACAACATCCTCACCGCCATCATGGGTTATGCCGACATGGTGAAGCGCAGTCTTCCGCCCGCCGGCAGCGCGCACGACGGCTTGAAGGAAATCATCCGCATGAGCGAACGCGCGGCGGACCTCACGCGGCAACTGTTGCTCTTCAGCCGCCGCCAGTCGGCGCAAAAGCGCGTGCTCGAAATCCAGGAGACAGTGGACAACATGGGCAAGATGCTGCGTCGGCTGATTGGCGAGCACATCACCCTGCACACGCAATATCACGCCGGCAGCCTGCCGGTATTTGCCGACGCCGGGATGCTGGAGCAGGTCGTGCTCAATCTCGTGGTCAACGCCCGGGATGCGATGCCTTCGGGCGGCGATTTGTTTATCGAAACCCACGCGGTGGAACTCGTCGAAGCGACCGGGCGGCACTCCGCTGGTCAGTATGTCCAATTGACCGTGCGTGACACCGGCAACGGCATTCCGCCGGAAAATCTCGATCGCATCTTCGAACCGTTTTTCACCACCAAGGAAGTTGGCAAGGGCACCGGCCTCGGCCTCGCCACCGTGTTTGGCATTGTGGAACAGCATCACGGCTGGATTGAAGTGGATTCCACCGTCGGCGCCGGCACCACCTTCCGCATCTTTCTGCCCCGGCATGAAGTCAAGGCGGTGGATTCGCCCGATGCCAAGCCGGGCAACCGCCCGGTGCGCGGCACGGAGACGATTTTGCTCGTCGAGGACGAGGAAGCCGTGCGACTACTGGCGCGCAGCGTCCTGTTGCGGCGCGGCTACCGCGTGATCGAGGCGGATTCACCGACGGCGGCGCTTGCACTCTGGCGCGAACACCGCGCGGACATTGCGCTGCTCTTTACCGACATGGTGATGCCGGGCCGGATGAACGGCCTCGAACTCAGCCAAGTGATGCTGGCCGAACAGCCCGCGCTCAGGGTCATCTACACCAGCGGCTACAGCGATGAGATGTTCAAGGATAATTCCGTGTTGCGCGACCGGCCGAACTTTCTCCAGAAGCCGTATCTGCCGGAGACGTTGTGCGAGATTGTCCGCCGCACCCTGGACACCTCACCATGAATAATGCACCGTGTAAGTCACGGTCTTCTCCTCATCCGGTTTCACCGGCACGCGGAATTCAATCGTCTGCGCATCCTTCTTGGTAAAGTCATCCGACTTGGCGGTGATGCTCCAGTTGTTCCAGCGGTAAAGATGTTCCACCACGCGGATTGCCACCGGCGCGTCTTTCTTGCGGTTGCGCAATTTGATTTCAATGGTCTCGTCCAGCCATTTGTCGCCGGTGTCCACATGGAAATCCGTCTGCTTCCGCTCGCCGACCAGGTCGAAGGCGTTGCCGGTGGTCACGCGCACGGTCTCCTTGCGCGGCGTGTGGTCAATGGTGTTTTCGCCGACGAACTGCAACTGCCCGTCCGTGTCGCGGCGATAGAAGCGCAGCTTGCCGGCCGGCAGCGCGATGCCAAGGTGATTCGTCTCGTCGTTCACGAACTCGCGCATCACGGTGATCTTCTTGTTGTCGCTCTGGCCGTAGCCGCGGTCGTAGTTCAAGCCGTAAAAGCGGTAACCCTCCGCGCCGTCATAGACATAAATCGTCGGCGCGAACAGGTGTTCGGCGTGGACAAACTCCACCTGCTTCGTCTCGCGGTCGTGCAACGTCGTCGGGCGGGCGATGGAATACAGGTGAAATTCGTCGAAGGCTTTCTCCGAGACGGCGGGGGCGGCGGCTCCGTCGTAAGCCATCGCGGCTTTCAACATCATTCTTCCGTAAATCGGGGTTACACTTGGCGGCTGTATCTTGTTCACGTCGCCCGCCAGCAATTTGATGTGCGCGTTCTCGAACGTCTTGCCGCTCTCATTCTTCATCGTGATCCAGCCGACGAGGTCGCAGTAATCGCCTTTCTCCGGCGACACCAGATTGTAGCTCGCGCTCCAGTCGAAGCCGCCGGTCACGTAGCCGACTTCCGCGTCGAACGCCCCGGGCGCGTCGGATTGCAGGAGCCAGTTGAACGCCGGCTTGAGCATCGTATCGCTGCCGAGGTCGGGAAAGAGCGGCGTGCCGGGCAGCGTGAATTGCAGCCGGCCGGCCACCTCGATGATGGGCTGCTCGTTGCCGCCGCCGGGCACATAACCGCTGCGGATGATTTTGCCGGGAATCGTCTCGCGCGTCATCGTGTTGTCCTTCAGCCGCTCATTTTGAAAATCAATCGTCTTGCCCTCGAAGAGCGACAGCAGCAGCGGCTCGCTCACCGGGTCGTTGCGGTAATTCTGTTCCAGGATTTGCAGCGAATGTTTCCCCGCCGGGTCGCGGAGGATGACGGAGTCCGGCTCCACCTGCGCCGTCGCGCCGGCGTAAATCACCGCGTTCGCGCCGGCCTTGAGGTCCAGCGGCACGGTGTCGCGCACCACGGCGAAGTTTTGGTTGTAGATGGTCAGGGCCGGTTCGGCCGCTGCGGTGAGCGCGCTGAGGCCGAGCAGGGGAAGGATATGTTTCATAATTGGCAAAATGTTTTCAGTTCAACACCGCAAGTTGGATGGAGTTCCGGCGAAAATGCTCCCGCGTTTTGCGGGAAACAAGTTCTTTCCGGCCGCATCGCCAATTTTGGGTGATTTCCAGAATTGACTCCGCCGCGCAAACATGGGGCAATCTCCGGCGTGAACCGATTCCTTTCCCGCGCCTGGCGGCCGCTGCTGGCCGGCGGCGTATTGCTGCTGGCGGGACCCACCGCCCGCGCGCTTGACCGCCCAAACGACGTGTTCAAAGTGTTCCAGTTTCCCGCCGACCAGATTCCGCGCATTGATGGCGACACCAATGACTGGAACCTCGTGCCCGAAAGCTACGTCATCACCACCGACCAGTTGGTGGAAGATTTCGGCCGGCACAAAATCACCGACGCCTCCACGCCGCAGGTGCGCGTGAAGGTCGGCTGGGTGAAGGGCCTCAACCGCCTTTACTTTCTCTACGAGGCGGACGACAACTACTGGGATTTCTCCCAACCCGGTCTGCACAACGACACCTTCGAACTCGTCGTGGACGGCGATTGTTCCGGCGGGCCGCTCATCGAGAAGTTTGCGCCAACGAATAGCGCCCTGACCAAGTGGGAGCAGTATTTCCGGATGCAGAGCGTCCACGCGCAGAACTACCACATCTTCACGCCCGCGCGCGACAAGGACTGGTGCATGTTCTGGGGGCCCGCCCAATACGCCAAGCGCCTGCCTTACGCCAACGCCGCGCAGCGCTACGACTTCGCGCCCGGCCAGCCGGGGCATTACGTCCTCGAATTCTGGATCACGCCGTTCGACCACGCCCCCGCCGACGAGGCGCAAGCGGTTGAAACCAAGCTGACGGAGAACAAAACCATCGGGCTGTCGTTCGCGCTGATTGATTACGACGATGTGAATTCCGGCGGCACCAACAACGGCTTCTGGAATCTCTCGCGCCACCACACGATGTATGGCCAGGCCGATTATCTCTGCGCCTTCAAGCTCATGCCGCTGGAACCGCCATTCGTCAAACCCATCGCCGCCGATTGGGCGTGGACGTTGCGGGATGAAAAGTCCCGCGCGGTGGCGTTTCAGGATTTGTCTGTGGGCAAGCTTGAGAAATGGCACTGGGACTTTGGCGACGGCGAAACGTCCGCCGAACAGAATCCCGTGCACGCCTACAAAAATCCCGGCTACTACGTCGTCATCCTCGACGTGACCGGTCCCGCCGGCCAGGCGCGCCGTTCCAAAGTCTGGGACGTCGCGTTGAAATGATTTATGATGACCACGAAACACACAAATGACACGAAAATGAGAACCAGAATTGTATGTAGATTCATTTCGTGTGTTTTGTGTATTTCGTGGTTTCAACTGGTGGCCGCGTCGGCCAGGACCCTCAACGTCCTCGACTTCGGCGCGCGCGGCGACGGCGCCACGCTCGACACCGCCGCCATCCAGCGCGCGATTGATGCCGCCAGCGCCGGCGACCGCGTGCTGATTCCGCGCTGGCACACCTTCCTCACCGCCACGCTCACGCTCAAGGGCGGCATTGATTTTCACCTCGCCGGCACGCTGCTCATCAGCACCAACCAGTCCGATTACGCCGGCGACGGCGTGATCCTCGCCAGCAACGCGCCCGACCTCACGCTCTCCGGCTCCGGCCAGATTCTCGGCCGCTCGCTCTGCTTCATGACCAATTATGACGCGCCGAACGAATGGTGGCTCTTTCAGGAATGGCGGCCCAAGATGTTTGTCCTCACCGGCTGCACCAACCTCATCGTGCGCGACCTCACCTTTGCCGACGCGCCGTTCTGGGGCTTGCACCTGCTTGGCTGCTACAACGTCCTCGTGGATAACGTGACCGTGAACAACCGCCTCGACGTCCCGAACGATGACGGCATTGACCCCGACCCTTGCCGCCATGTGGAAATCAAGAACTGCCACGTCACCTGCGGCGACGACGCCATCGTCATCAAATCCACGCGCCAGACCAATGACTTCGGCGATTGCGCCTACATCCGCGTCCACGATTGCGTCATCCGCACGCAGGACGCCGGCCTCAAGATCGGCACCGAAACCGTCGGGAAGATTCACGACATTGAATTTGACCATTGCCGGATTCTTTCCGGCAGCCGCGGCCTGTGCATCCAATTGCGCGACGAAGGCGAAATCTACAACGTGATTTTCCGCGACCTGGATTTTGTTGCCCGCTACCACAGCGAACCGTGGTGGGGCCGGGGCGAGGGCATCTCCTTCACCGCCCTCCCGCGCAACGCGCAGACCCAGCTGGGCCGGCTCCATGATGTCCGCGTGGAAAATGTCACCGGCACCGCCGAGAACAGTGTCCGCGTGAACGGCTCCGACGCCAGCCGCATCGGCAATGTGGTGTTCCGGAACGTCGCCATGAAGTTCGCGCGCTGGACAGCTTATCCCGGCGGCGTCTATGACAACCGCCCGACCAAGGTGCTGCCGCCTGTGGTTCCGCACCAGTTGGACGGGTTCAACCTCCGGCAAGCCGATGGCGTGGTGTTGGACGATTGCGCCGTGCGCTGGGCGGAGACGGAGGCCGCGCCCCTCGGCGCCGCCGTCCGTGCGGAAGACGTGCGCGGCCTGACCATCGCCCGCTTCCACGGCGACACCGCCGCGCATCCCATCCTCGTGCCCTGAACCGGCCCCGGCGCCGGCGGCTTACCCAACGGTCTGCTGCCGGGGTAAAAGTGTTCCGTGCGCTTTAAAAACTTAGCAATCCACCATGAAAACTTTCAAGGGTTCGCCGAGAACTTGCAAGGTGGCGTTGATAACTTGCAAGTCCACGAAACAAACTTGCAAGGGGACGACGATACCTTGCAAGGTTCCGTAAATAACTTGCAAGTTTCCTTAAATACCTTGCAAGGTATCGTAAATAACTTGCAAGGGAACGACGAAGACTTGCAAGGGAACGACGATAACTTTCATCTTTTCGTTGAAAACTTTCAAGTTTACGACGTAAACTTTCAAGTTATCGTCAGGGATAATAAGTTTAGGGGTGAAAACTCTTACGTTTTGCGAGACAATTTGACGCAGTTTGCAGCAAAGCTATTTGATTATAAATGAGTTAAGCAACTCGCGCCCAATTTGTGGACAAAACTCCCTTGGCAACTTCCATTGCCAATAGCAAATATCTTCATCTTGCATCTGCCAAGTGACAACGGTTGCCCAGAGTCCGGGGATAACTTCGTGGCGGCGTGGGTCAATGCGCGGCACGTGGTGGCCGTCCGCCCGGACCGGGAATAAGCTTTGACAGAAATTCGCCCGTCCGCTTTCATCAACCGATGTTAGCTAAGGCCGTCGCCCAAACCACTGTGCCCACCCCCGTGCACGGACGGCGGCCGATTACCTAGTTAGGCCAAAAACGCGCTCGATATTTTTATGATTGCTAAACATCGGAATTGGGCATTGGTGCAGATTGTGGTTGCGATTGCTTTGACCGTCGCTTTGGTCATGGTTTTTCGCAAGTCGGTTCATGTGCGCGAGGGCGCAGACAACTGGGATGTTTTAGGCATTGCACTTTATGTTGCTGCTTATGCGGCGTGGGTGAGCGCGAGTTTGACGCTTGCGAGAGCCAGAGGCTACCAGCGAGACGCGATGGGCGCATTGTTCATGGTGGTTTTTGTGATTGGCTTTTGCATTCCGATACTGCCGATTTTGTTCCCGTTCTTTATCATATTTGGACTCCAAGACAGAACCAAAGACCGGATGAGGAGACGATGATTGCATGACGATTTTTTGGTTTAGTTTACAATTGTAGTGCGACAAATGGTTTAAAGCTGCCAATCACTTCCCCTCCTGAAAAATGATTGCGTCGCATTTAAGCTCTGAAGATGTCCATTTGATTTCAGAACACCCTTGGATTTTCACGAGCATCGTAATCGTTCTAGTCGCGTTGGCGTGGAATGCCAAGAGGTCATATTAAGGCACTGCCTTCTGCCATTGGCATTTGCTTTTTGCGGGGGGTTGTGGTTTATTCTCCGGCCAAATTAATTATTTATGTCGAACCAAGTTGAAACCAAGACGCGCGAACTCTGCGAAGCCATCCTCCAGCATATCCAGTCCGGGGGCATCAAGCAGCGTTTGGACACCTTTCTCGCCGACGCCTCCGCGCGCGGCGCTTACGAGAGCCTGATGAGCAAGGGCCAGGCGCTCCAGGAAAAACAGCATTCCGGCCAGACGCTGGAACCGGCGGAAATCGCCGCGTTCGAAAAGGACCGCGATGCGCTCCTCAAGAACCCCGTGGCCAGCGGCTTCCTCGATGCGCAGGAAGAGATGCATGATTTGCAGCACCTCGTCCAGAAGCACGTGGGCAAGACCATCGAACTCGGCCGCATCCCGACGGCGGATGATTTGAACAGCGGCGGCTGTTGCGGCGGCGGCGGGCACGGTCACAGCCACGAGGGTGGCGGTCACGGCGGCTGCGGCTGCCACTGAAAAGTCTTTGAGAAAACTCCAGCGCGTCGTGAGAAAACTCTTGCGACGCGCGTTTTTATTGGGGATTTGAAAGGCGGTCAAAAAATGTTCGTGGCGGGCGGGGCGGGGTTGAACTAGCTTTTGCGGATGCCAACCCCGATGACCCGCCGGACCGCCCGCTTGTTGAGCCTGGGCGGATTGGCCTGCGCCGTTTTGTTTTCACCATCCTTGTTGGCCCAGACGCCGGCCTTTCCGGGCGCGCTGGGTTTCGGCGCCTACGCCACGGGCGGTCGCAACGGCTCGGTCTATCACGTCACCACCCTGGCAGACAGCGGCGCGGGTTCCTTCCGGACCGGCGTGGGCAGCGGCAACCGCGTGATTGTCTTTGATGTGGGCGGGCACATCACGCTGCTGTCGGCGGTGACCTGCCAGGGCAATCTCACCATCGCGGGGCAGACGGCGCCGGGCGGGATTTGTTTTGACGCCGGCGAAGTTTCCTTTTCCGCGCGCGCGAACATCGTTTGCCGCTACGTCCGCATCCGCCCCGGCAGCAATACGTCCAGCGTGAACGACGATTGCCTCGGCATGTATGAAACGACCAACGCGATTTTTGACCACGTTTCCGTGGGCTTCGGACCCTACGACAACATTGACGCCGTGACCGCGAACAATCTTTCCTTTCAGAACTGCATTGATTCCAATCCCATCGGCCAGCAATTCGGCGCGCACATGGAAAATGTCGGCGCGTTCTGCTCGTGGCAATACAACCTGTTCATCAATTCCCACAATCGCAATCCGCTGGCCAAGATCAACGACACGTTCATCAACAACGTGGAATACAACGGCAACGCTGGCTACACCACGCACACCAGCACGCCGTTCAAACACGACATCGTGAACAATTATTTCGTGGCCGGGCCGGCCTTCGGCGGCAGCGGGGATTTTCCGTGGTATCAGGTGGACAAGAACCAGAGCATTTATTATTCGGGCAATCTTTTTGACGGCAACGACAACGGCACGCTGGATGGCAGCACCACCACGCCGTATTGGTATCAGGGCACCGGCACGGTTTTGAGTTCGCCGTGGTCGTCGTGGACGGCGGTGATTCCCACCGTGTCCGCACCGCTCGCGTGGCGCTACGTCGTCTCGGCGGCGGGCGCGTTTCCGCGCGACGACATGGACGCGCTCATCATCAGCCAGGCCAAAACCCTCGGCAGCGGCACGACCGGCACCGGCGCGGGCACCGCCGGCCCGGGAACCGGGCTTTATACGAGCCAGACGCAAACCGGCCTGGCGAACAGCGGCTACGGCACTTTCACGGGCGGCATCGCGCCAGCGAATTATGCCGGCGACGGCATCGCGGATTACTGGAAGCTGGCCAATAATTTAAGCACGAATGTTTCCTACCCGTTGACGAACACCGCCACCGGCTACACGCTGCTGGAAAATTATCTGAACTTTCTCGGCGCGCCGCACGCCGTCACGCGGAGTAACACGCCGGTGGTGGTCAACTTGAGCCAGTTCACCGCCGGCTTTGCCGCGAGTTCCACCTACAGCCTCACCAACATCACCAACGGCACGGTCAGCCTTGTCAGCGGCACCAACGTGCTCTTCACCCCGACCGCGAACTTTATCGGCCTCGGGACGTTCACCTTCACCGTCACCGAGGGCAGCTACGCCATCAGCGCGCCGGTCACGGTTTGCGTCACGCCGATTGCGCCGCCGGCGAGCGCGACGAATTTCTTCGGCGCGCTGGTCGCCGTCGCCACCAACTCCGCAGCTACCGTCATTGTGCCGCCGAACAATTTGACGTGGCGCGGGGACGGCTCGGCGGACGCGTGGAACACCACCAGCTCGAACTGGCTCAACGGCGGCGTTGCGTCCAAATACAAGGACTACGATGTGGTGACGTTTGACGACACCGGCTCGGCGTCGCCGGCGATCGGTCTGGCCTCAACCGTGACGCCCGGCGCGATTTATTTCAATAACAACAGCCAGAGTTACACGCTTTCCGGCCCGGGCGGCTTTAGCGGTTCCGGGACGCTGGCCAAGACCGGCAGCGGCACGCTGTTGGTAAATACCACCAACGGCGGTTTTACCGGGAGCGTTGTGCTCAACGGCGGTTCGCTGGTTCTCGGTTCCGGTGCGAGCGTCGGCAGCGGAACTTTGACTTTCAACAACGGCGCCATCTTGGGAATGTCGGTCAACAACACGATTTATCCGGTCAATCCCGTGGTGGTCGCCGCCGGTCAGACCGCCACCATCACCAATGTCGGCATCGGGAACGGCTTTTACGGCGCGTTCAGTTCCGGCGACACCAACAGTGTGTTGAATCTGCTCTCCAGCATGAGCTTTGAGGGGACTGACACCAACCAGTTCAACGGATTTACCGGCACCGTCAGCAACTCGCCCGGCTCGACTTTGCGTTTTGTGGCCACCAGCAATGTCATCGGCTCGCTCAACCCGGGCTGGATCATCAACGGCACCATGTCGCCGCGCAACGCCGGCAACACCATTCTGCTCGGTTCCATCAGCGGCTCCGGCTCGTTGACCGGTCCGCAAACGACAAATACCGGCACCGGCAACACCGCCTACACGATCGGCGGCAATAATTTAAGTTCTTATTTCAGCGGCATCATCGTCAGCAATGCCAACAGTAGCAACACGCTTGTCTGTCTCAACAAGGTCGGCACCGGCACGCTCACGCTTGGCGGCAACAACACCTTCGGAGGAACCAACGCCGTTTTTGGCGGCACGCTGCTGCTCAACGGCACGAACATGCCGTCACTCACCACCGTTTTCAACAATGCCACGCTCGGTGGCACCGGCACCATCAACGGCCCGGTGACCGTCAACAGCGGCGGCATGCTTTCGCCCGGCGCCAACAGTGCCGGCACGCTCACCATCAACGGCAACCTCACCAACAATTCGCCCGTCCTGTATTTCAGCCTGTCCGGTTCGCCGGCCGGCGCGAACGACCTCATCAACCTGAATTCGAGTGGCAAGTTGGCGATGAGCGGCCCGCAGATGTTCAACTTTACCCTCACCAGCAACGCGCTCGGCGCCGGCACCTACAACTTGATTCAGGGCGCGACCAATTCCACCGCCGGCGCCATGCTCACCAACAACCTGCCCGGCAACACGCGGCAGTCGCTCACGATGAATCAGACTTCAGCGGGCATCCAGCTCCTCGTTTCTGGAAACGCCGCTTCGCTCGTCTGGCGCGGCACCAACGGCAACGCCTGGGATTTGTCCACGACGACCAACTGGCTGAACGCCGGCAACGCGGATATTTTCTACAATCTGGATCAGGTCGTGTTCAACGACACCGCGACCAACGGCGGCGTCAACCTCAGCGGTAACGTGTCGCCCGCCACGCTGCTCGTGAGCAACAATGCCACCAGCTTCACTTTCAGCAACGGGGTCATTGCCGGGTTCACCGCCTTGACCAAAGCTGGCGCGGGCACGCTGACCTTGAACGCCAGCAATGCTTACACCGGCGGCACGCTGGTCAGCGGCGGCACGCTCAGCGTGAACAACGGCAACGCGCTCGGCACCGGCGCGGTCGCGCTCACCGGCGGCACCTTGCATTTCAACAGCGTCGGCCCCGGCAATAACATCGTTGCCACCGGCACGAACACGTTGTGGGTCAGTTCGTCGTCCGCCAATATTTACACCGGTTTCAATCTCACCGGCTCCGGCCGCCTGAACCTGACGATTGACGGAGGCGATGTTTTCTCGGCCAGCGGCGATTGGTCGGGCTTTGGCGGCTATATTTATTTTACGGGCGGCAAGAGCCTCCGCATCTATGGCAGCAGCGCCAATGTCAGCAGCGCCAACGCCGTCTGGGATCTCGGCAGCGCCGGCGGCATTTACAACAAAACCGGCGGCTACACCATTTATCTCGGCGCCCTGTTCGGTGGCAGCGGCACGACACTCACCGGTGCCAGCACCGCGTCCGTGGGCACAACGACTTATCAAGTTGGCGACTTGAACACGAACTGCACTTTCGCCGGCGTCATTGCCGACGGCGCCTCGCCGACCGCGCTCGTGAAAGCCGGCACCGCCAGCCTCACGCTCACCGGCACGAACAGTTTCAGCGACAGCACCACCGTCAGCGCCGGCACCTTGTGCGCGGACAACCTTTCCGGCAGCGCCACCGGCACGAGTTCGCTGGAAGTTTTCTCCGGCGCGGTGCTCACCGGCTTCGGCATCATCGGCGGCGCGGCGACGATTGACAACGGCGCGACGCTCGCACCCGGCGACCCGCTCGGCACGCTCACCTTCACGAACAACCTCACGCTGAATGACAATTCGCTCCTCCAGTTCGGCCTGGGCACCAACAGCGACGCCGTCAAGGTCGGCGGCAACCTTGCGTTGACGGGTTTGCTGAGCGTCACCAACGCCGGCGGCTTCGGGCCGGGCAGCTATCCCTTGTTCACCTGCACCGGCGCGTTGAATTTCGGAAACCTCCAGCTCGTCGCGGCGCCGGCGGGCTACAGCTACAGTTTCAACACCAACACCGCTGGCGTGGTAAAACTCGTCGTCGCGCTGCCCGCCATCGGCAGTTCGGCGGTCAACAGCGGCGGCCGGTTTGTCTTTTCCGGCACCGGCGGCACCCCCGGCGGCACCTATTACGTCGTCACTTCGACCAACCTCGCCACGGCGGTGACCAACTGGACGCGGGTTTTGACCAACCAGTTCGACGGCAGCGGCAATTTTTCCGTGACCAACAATCCCGCCACCAACGCGCAGTATTTCTACCGGCTCCAGTTGCAATAACCTTGCGCCCCGTCCCGCTTCGGTAAAAATTCCGGCGTGAACGAAAAATTCTCCGCCGCCGTCCGCCGCTTTGACGCTGAAAATTCCCGCGACCCCAATCTGGAAAACGGCCGCCCGCGCGAACTGCTTTATGCCGAGCGTTTGACGGGCTGGGTTTTGAAACTCTGCCCGGCCGCTTCCGAGCCGCTGCGCCTCGCCGCGCGCTGCCAGCACATTTGCCGCTGGGAAAGCCCGCGCGAAAAGTATCCGCTGACCCGCCCCGGCTATCTGAAGTGGCGCGCGGACTTGAAGAAGTTCCACGCCGAGAAATCCGGCGTCATTCTTCACGAGGTCGGCTATGACGACGACACCATCCGGCGCGTGCAGGACTTGAACCTCAAGAAAAACTTCCCCGCCGACGCTGAATGCCGCGTGCTGGAGGATGCCCTCTGCCTCGTGTTTCTCGAATTCCAGTTCGCCGCGCTGGCCGCCAAGAGCGACGATGAGAAGATGGTCAATGCCCTGCGCAAGTCCTGGGAGAAGATGACCGACGCCGCGCGCGCCGAAGCCTTGAAGTTGAATTTCGGCGAGCACGAAAAGGCGCTCGTCGCCCGCGCCCTCGCGTAAAGCGGGCTGGCTTTCAACGCGGTCATTTTTGGATCGCCCCGAAGGCGGTGTGGGCGGTCTGGCAACCCAAGAGCCGGGGAATCGCGCTGCGGGCGCACATCGCCAATTCATGCGGTATCATTGCTGCTGGAACTTTATTATGATTCCGAATTAATGAACCCCGCTGCCAACCCTCCGCAGCCCGGCGAGCCTTATCGTCATTGCCGGGCCAAACGCGCCAATGGTCCCGGCATGGTGTTTTGCCTCAACGATCAGTTTTCCGATTGCGAGCACGTCGGCTATATGGCTCAGCTCAAGCTTTGCCTCAATCCCGACCGGGAGCGCATCATTGCCCGCACGATGGCGCTTGAACCCGGGGCGTGTTCTATGCTAACCTCAATCAGAAGATCCCGTCCTATGGCCAAGACCACCCTTGACAAACCCGATTGGAAGCGCCGCAAAGAGCGGAAGACCATTATTTATGTCACGCTTTTTTCTTTGGCGTTCGGTGCCATCATCATCGCCATCATGTGGTTCACCAACAAACAAAGATGATTCATCCCGTTTGCGAACCATGACGGCGGCCGCCAGCCTGACCAACATCACTATTGCCCCAGCTTTATTTTCATGACCAAATTAATTTCACTCCGCTATGCCACGCTGTTGGCCACGGTGCTGCTTGCCTTCGGTCTCGTCACCCGCGGTCACGCGCAGAACAACGACAACCTCGCCACGCTCGACGACGCCTATGCCACGCTCGCGCACGCCGACCACGATTACAAAGGCCATCGCGCCCGCGCCATGAAACAGATTGAGCTGGTGGTGCAGGCCTTGGGCGGCAGCATCAGCGGCAAGGGCAGGGGGCACGAACCGCAGGCAACGTCCGACGAACAGTTGCGCGCCGCGCAAGGTTTGCTGGGGCAGGTCACTGGCCTCAAGGGCAAGGCCGCCAAACATCTGGCCCGCGCCAGCAAGGAACTTGGCATTGCCCTTTCCATTAAATGAGCTTGCCACCGCCACCAAACGCCCGCGCCAAAGGTGGCAGGCTGGCCGCCGGATTAAATTAAACGCATCATTCCCGTTGTCCCTTACGCCATGAAGCTGAAAGCGCTCCGCCTTCAAATCATCCTCGCCGCCCTCGTGGCCTGGCCGCTCGTCGGATTCGCGCAGACCTCCATGCCCGCCGTTTCTGAGTTTGCCGCCGGCAAGACCCCCACCGCCTCCCTCGGCATCATCAACAGCCTCACTTTACCGGGCTACGCGTTTGAATTAATGCTTGGCTTCAATCAGGGCCCGCGGCTCTCCGTGGATTCCGCGCCGGGCATGGTGCTGGTGCCGCAAAGTGCCGCCAACTCCAATGCCGTGGGTTTTACCGCCAGCTTCAATCTCGCCAACGCCACCGCCACGGACCGCACCTTCACCTTTCTGGCGCCGTATTACGCCAGCCTCCGCGTCGGCTTTCGCGTGCTGGATAGCAACGACAATGTCGTCTGGCAATCTTATCAACTGTTAGTGGACATCCCGCCGCAATTGCCGCCGGCCACGTTGACGCTGCCCCACCAATCCAGCTGGAGCAATCAGGTCTTTGTGCCGGTCTATAAAAACAATCAGGTCGTGCTCGGACCGGGCAATTACACGCTGGAAGCCGAGGTGCTTGGCACGCCTGCCTATTCCGTGCGCTCCGCCTTCACCGTGGGCATCATCGTCGTTGACCCCGTCCTGCCGCCCGTCGGGCTGCACTAACCCCGCTTTTTCGCCGGGAAAAAACCAGACGCTCAGAAGGCCCATGGTAGCCAGCTTGAAGATAATTCAAGCTGGCTTTTTCTTTGCGCCCAGCCCGTCCGCTCGGTGCGCGGGGCGGCGCAGATTTCTATTTACAAGGGCGCGCAAAAGATTAATTTTGAAATCATGAGTGGAACCGAGTGGCATCAATGGCAACCAGCAAAGCCCAAAGAATATTACCCATTCGGTGGCCAGTCCGGCCAGTTTGGCGGCCATCCTGGCGGGGTGCGTCGTCCGCCGGACGAGGTTTTGCACGAGGCTTATGTGCAGGTGGAACGCAAAAGTTTCAAGCTCTCCCTCAAGCGCAATGACAAGGGCGTCTATCTCCGCATCACGGAGGGCGTCAACGGCCGGTTTTCCTCCGTGGTGGTGCCGGACTCGGGCTTGAAGGAGTTTCAGCGGCTCCTCGGGGAGATGATCGCCGCCGATGTTCCGCCGCCCGCCGCCTGAAATCCGCCTCCTTTCCCTCGGTAGGCCCTTAACTCGCCTAATTGCCTCAATTTGGGGCAAAACCACCCGTTTGCCCCTCTAATTGGCTTTTTTTATACAGGTAGAGACGTCTCGGACTCAGGTAAAGACGTCTCGGACTCAGGTAAAGACGTCTCGGACTCAGGTAAAGACGTCTCGGAGTCAGGTAAAGACGTCTCGGAGTCAGGTAAAGACGTCTCGGAGTCAGGTCAAGACGTCTCGGGTTCAGGCGAAGACGTCTCGGGCTCAGGTAAAGACGTCTCGGGCTCAGGTAAAGACGTCTCGGGTTCAGGCCAAGACATCTCGGGTTCAGGCGAAGACGTCTCGGGTTCAGGTCAAGACGTCTCGGGTTCAGGTCAAGACGTCTCGGGTTCAGGTCAAGACGTCTCGGGTTCAGGTCAAGACGTCTCGGGTTCAGGTCAAGACGTCTCGGGTTCAGGTC